>DAOOWO010000140.1:0-6739 GCA_035371225.1 Bacteroidales bacterium
ACAAAATACCCGTCGGCCATGTCGAAGCCGGCCTGCGCACAGGCAACAAATACTCACCGTTTCCTGAAGAGGCAAACCGTGTTCTGGCCACGCACCTCAGCGCCCTGCATTTCGCGCCCACGCAAAAGGCCAGACAAAATCTGCTTAAGGAAGGCATCGCGCCTGAAAAAATATTTGTCACCGGCAACACCGTCATCGACGCCCTGTTTCTGGCGCTCGAAAAAATAAAGAAAAAACCGCCCGCAATCGCGCAACTCCCCAAAGCCATCTTGCAAGGCAGTCAACAGCTTGTGCTGATTACCGGGCATCGTCGCGAAAACTTCGGCGAAGGCTTCCAGAACATCTGCAAAGCCATTAAAACATTGGCGCAAAAATTATTAGAAGATGGAGCAGGGATGCTTCCTACTCCGAAACATTTCGGTTCAGACCTCTGTCATCAGACCTCTGATCTCTGCCTTCAGTCTTCAGTCTATTTACCTGGCTTTTAACGTAGAACATAGAACGTTGAACTTAGAACTTTTTTCATCATTGAACCGCGCCACCATCATCCTGACCGATTCCGGCGGCATACAGGAGGAAGCCCCCAGCCTGGGCAAGCCCGTGCTTGTCATGCGCGAAACTACCGAAAGGCCGGAAGCCTTGGACGCAGGAACCGTAAAACTTGTGGGAACAGACCCCAAACTCATCTGCCGTGAGGCCGAAAAACTTCTGACCGACACCGCCGCTTACCGCAAAATGTCCCGCGCGCACAACCCGTACGGTGATGGAAATGCAAGCGGAAGAATAATAAATACAATACATAGTAAAAACTATTTTAACTTAACCACCTTATGGCATCATTAAAAGAAAAAAGCTTAAAAGGGCTATTTTGGGATTTTGCAGGGCGCGTGGGCCTTCAAGGTGTCGGCTTTGTCGTTTCCATTATCCTAGCCCGCATACTGGCGCCTGAAGATTTTGGGTTGCTTGCTATCTTGATGGTCTTTTTCAATCTTGCTGCAGTCTTTCAGGATTTCGGTTTTAGCACGGCACTTATACAACGAAGCGAGGTTGAAGAAAGTCATTATGCGGCGGTGTTTTATCTGAATGTTTTTGCTGGTCTGGTACTTGCTGCGCTTCTTTTTACCACAGCGCCCATCATTGCCGCCTTCTTCGGATACCCGCAACTTACCAATCTTACAAGACTTATATCACTTTGCTTTATTATAAGTTCGTTTGGTATTGTGCCGCGCGCACGATTGCGTCGTGAAATGAATTTTAAAATAATTGCCGTAACAAATATAATAGCGTCTTTCATAAGCGGTGTAATCGCAATATATATGGCTTGGCGCGGCTTTGGTGTATGGAGTCTTGCCATACAGGTTATTATTAATCAATTGCTGGCCAATTTATTATTATATTTTTTTTATCGACAGCGCATTGGCAGTCGTTTCAGAATACGGTCACTTCAAGAACTATGGGGTTTTGGTTCCCGGATGTTTTTTAACGGAATTATGGATACGCTTTTCATGAATGCAGATTCATTAATAATCGGTAAAACTTTAAATACCACAACGTTAGGCTATTATTACAGGGCAAAATCTTTGGAAACTTTTAGTGAACGATACACATCATCAACCTTAGCAAGTGTCCTGCTTCCAGGACTCAGTGCTTTGCAAAATGAGCCGGAAAGATTTAAACAAGCCTTTACAAAAATATTTCATATATTATCCTTCGCTTCATTTTTTTTATGCGGCTTACTATTAGTGACAGGCCGCGAAATAATTATTCTGCTGTTTTCAGCCAAATGGGAACCTGCAATTTTAATGTTTCAGATTATTATTACAGGTGCATTTGCCGCACAGATTTTCATCGTGTTTTACATTACATTGCTCAGCACTGGCAATGTTCACAAATATTTCATCATTAATGTAATCAGTAAGATAATGCTGTTTCTGAATTTTGGTGTGCTGATTCTTTGGGACCTTTATACCTATTTGATTACTTTTACAATCATTAGGTTTCTTATATTCTGTATGGCAATGTTTTCTGTCACCAGATTGTTGCACCTTGGCAATCGATTATATAAATATTTCATAAAATATCTTTTGGTTTACGCTGCATCGATAAGTTTGATTTTATTTTTCAAACAAACACACCCGATAGCGAATCTTTATACGAGTTTCATATTGACAGCATTGAGCTTTCTTATAGCATTCTTTTGTCTAGCATGGATTACTCGTTGCGACGGCATGAAATTATGCTTTGCTGAATTAGGTATAACTAAAATAAAAAGATTAAATTAAAATGCCGCACTGCCCTATTTGCTCAAAATCTGTAGAAATTATTTACAAGAATCATCCCAGTTATATTAAAAATAAGTTTTATGACATTCTATTTTGCAATTATTGCAATACGTCCTTTGCTGACGCAATAATATGTAATAGAAACATATATAACGAAATATATGAAAAAAGTGATGGGCTAGATGGCTATGAAAGATACAATCAATATGCAAAATCAATTATTAGCAAGAAAAAACCTTTAAACTATCTTGCCGCTCAAGAAGATGTTTATTTTTTCGTTGCACATAGTTTGAAAAGATTTGCCAAGAAGAAAGTGAAAATATTGGAGATAGGGTGCGGCTTAGGGTACTTGACCTATGCACTAAACAAAGAGGGTTTTTCGGCAACAGGCATAGATGTGTCTCATTCCGCCATTAAAATGGCGATTGAAAAATTTGGAGCTTATTTTTATGCAGCAGATGCTATTTCATATGCACAGATAACCAATTTAAAATATGATGTTATTATAGCAACAGAAGTTATTGAGCATATCCCTGATATTAAATCATTTTTAATTCAACTTAAAAATTTATTAAATCCGGAAGGCATAATTTTGCTTACTACACCAAATAAAAGCGCATTTGACTCTTCCGCATTATGGGTGACAGACGCACCACCATTACATTTATGGTGGCTTTCTGAAGAATCACTTGTCCAGTTAACAAAATCAGTTGGCATGCATCTGGAATTATTTAATATAGCAAATTATAATAGAGGTTCCCATTATTACTGGAAAAATACTGAATCCTTGGATCATCCGGTTTTCATTCCACGATTTGAAGAAGATGGGGCAATCGGCCACAAAAAAAAGAAAAGGTTAATCAAACAGCTACAATTAAAGCTTAGTTATCAAGGCATTAAAGTAATAAAAAGTTTTCTGCTTTCTCTTGGACTGAAAACAACCATACAAAGACTTGCCCACATGAAAATGAAGCTTCAAAATGTGCACAGATCAATAAAACCTTACACACTATATGCACAAATATCCCTCATTGATGAATAACTAAAAACACATAACTTTATATAATTACCCTACTGATGATAACGAAATTAAACAACAATATTTCAGTACCACTTGGTGTTGTAATTGTTTCTTATAAAACGACTGCAAAAACCATTCAATTTATAAAAAACGAATTAACAAAAATCAAAACACTTAAAAAAATAGTTGTTGTTAACAACTCTTTTTCAGCACAAGACGAACATGAGTTTGCTGTTTCATTAGACGCGTGCATTATCTCCGTAAATAAAACAATAGATAAAGAAAAAAATGTTTTCATTCTCAATTCCGAGGAGAACTTAGGTTTTGCCAAAGGTAATAACCTTGGCGCAGAATTTTTGATCAGTAATTTTCATCCTCAATATTTGTTATTTTCAAATAATGATATCGAGATATTATCTGAAGATGTTGTGGAGAAACTGATTGCAAAGATAGAGACGAATCCCCAAATTGGAATAATTGGGCCAAAAATGATTGATCAAAATGGCGCGAGTATTTCTCCGCGTTATGACAGAGTAGGCCCTTTACGTTATTCGTTATGGCACATTTTTTTCCCTATAAGACAAAGTCAAATACTTTCAAAATTTAACTGGCTATCACCCGGAATACAAGAATTTAAGAAGAGAAAGAACGAACAGGAAGGATATTGTTATTGGGTAGTAGGATCATTCATGCTTTTAAATACTGATATTTTTATAAGAATAGAAGGTTTTGACGCTGGTACTTTTTTATACAGTGAAGAAAAAATATTAACAGAAAAGTTACACGCAACTGGTTACAAAATGTATTTTTATCCTTCTGTAAGTGTTTTGTCTATTGGCGAATATACAACATCAAAATACCTCCAAAATATTGAAAAGAAAAAATTAATTTTTGATAGTGATTTATATTATTATAAAAAATATTTTAAAATTAATATTTTGTTGTTAGGTATGCTCTACTTAGCACGTTTTTTATATTTATCTATTTATTGCCGTTTTTACAAAAAATAAAGGCATGAAAGTAATCAACCGTAACAAGTGTTTCAAGCCCTTAATACGTTTTTGAAAGAAGCGCGATTACATTGAAAAGATTTGTTTTTATAGCATGGCAATCTTGCCTAAGGTGGCTCTGGCTCTTATCAGGCGGCAGGCGTGAAAAGGCAATGGGCCTTGCGCTTAATTTGCATCCCAATACTGTGTGGCCTGGTCGGCGCGGTTTACGCCTGCCACATGATGAATGCCGTTCTAAAATAGTTGCTTATGCGGATCTTGTACAAGCGCATACGGTTTGCAACGCCATTGAATACATTCAAAATCCTGTGATTATTGACGTCGGTGCACATCATGGAGAGTACGTTCTTTTAATCGGCGGATTGCTAAAACAAAATAATCGGGGGGGGGTGATTATTGCTATTGAACCTGATGCGGCAAATATTGCAATTCTCAAAGAGAATGTTCAGCGCAATAACTTGCAGGACATCGTGATTGTGGTCGAACGCGCCGTATCTGAATGCGCTGGTGAGATGGATTTTGTTACCCAAGGTTCGGAAAGCTATTTACTTCCTGAAAATAGTGCAGGCAAAAGAGTTGCATGTAAAGTTAAGGTTGAAACACTTAGCGATATTATTTGTCGCTTTAATTTGACAAAGGTTAACCTTCTGATGATTGATGTCGAAGGCGCAGAATTGCCTGTTTTAAAAGGATTCCCATGGGAGACAATGAAACCTGCAATGATATTATGTGAACTGCATCCCTACAATTGGCCTATTTTCGGTTATACGAACAAAGAAATGGAGAAGTTTCTTAAAGAGTATAACTATCGTTGTCTTGATATGTATTTACATGAACATAGCAGTTTCGATAAGCCAGATTATATAGGACCCTGCTTGTTCCTTTCAAAATAAACTACCACAATTTGCTGAACTATGGGTCACGCGAAACGTGCCAAAAATAATAAAGTCATCATTGCAATCCCCTGCCTTCTGCGAGGTGGAACGGAACAGCAGTCGCTTTTGCTGGTAAAGGCGCTTGTAGAAACAGGTTATCACGTTGAAGTCTGTTGTTATTTTGAATATGATGAACAGATGGTTGCAGACTTTAAGGCCGCGGGTGCGGATGTTTCGCTTTTGAAATGGTCGAGGGATACTGGCACTATAAAATTTATCCGTAATCTTTCGGCTATCTTTCGCAGAAAGTCACCTGATATTGTTCATGTGCAATATATGGCCCCGGGACTTTTGCCGATTATTGCCGCCAAATTGGCGAGAGTGCCCGTTGTGTTTGCAACGGCGCATTATCCGGGCACACCGCATGGATTTATGGCGCATTTTTTTTTACGTTTGGGCGCTTTATTGACAGATTGTTTCACCTGCGTTTCCGAAGCGGCGGAAAAATCCTGGTTCGGCAATTCGTTTTTGTTGAATCCGTCTAATTCAAGCCGTGTTGCCCGTAAGCATTTGACCATCCCCAACGCGGTTGATATTGAAGCAATAGACAAAGCGCTTGCTGAAAAAACGCCGAACGTTTTAGAAATGCACAAACGCCTTTCAGGCAAAACTGTCATCGGCACCGTGGCGCGATTAAGTGCTGAAAAAGGCGTGGATGTTTTGTTGGAAGCTTTCGCGGTTGTTCAAAAATCCGTGCCTGACGCGCATCTTTTAATTGTTGGTGATGGTCAGCAGAAAAATCACTTGCAGTACCTTGCAAGTGATTTGGGCATAACTGATGCCTGCACATGGATGGGGCGCTTGCCGTGGAGTGAGGCAATGCGCTCTTTGGGTTTGATGGATATTGTAGTAGTGCCTTCGCGTTTTGAAGGCTTTGGCCTGACTGCCATTGAAGCAATGGCCTGCGGAAAGCCAGTTGTTGCTAGCAATGTTGATGGTCTAGCTGAAATCATTCAAGATGGGGAAAATGGATTTCTTGTGGCTTCGGAAGATGTTAATGGATTTGCGGATTGCATTGTTGGATTAGCTTATAATGAAGCAAAAAGAAAGGCTATAGGTAAAGCTGCACGAAAATGTGTGGAAGAGAAATATGCGTATCCGATGTTTAGTGAGAGTATAAGGGCGCTTTATCAGGCTGTTAGACTGAAGGCCGAAGGCTGAAGACTGAAGGAAAAGAGAAGTTCTATGTTCAATGTTCTACGTTCAAGGTTAAAAGCATAGGCTATTAGGCGGAAGTCAGAGGTCGGAGAGCAGAGGACAGAGGCCGGCGATCGGAAATCGGAGAACGGAGAGCGGTAGGTAATCAGTTAGAGATGAATATGCAGGAGAATGAGATAAAAAACGTAACGCCTGTGAATTTGCCGCAGGGCGAATTCGCTTATTATGATGACTATCAAGATTATCGCGGTATGAACCGCTTTATGCTGTTGATTATCGCGGCGGCGATTATTCCATGGTTCATCGGTGGACGTGAAATTTTAGGATTTAACA
>DAOOWO010000141.1:0-6720 GCA_035371225.1 Bacteroidales bacterium
TGGTCGGATTCCATGTTCAATGAGAAATTAACTTTTATGTCGAAAATATCGTCCAGAGGGCTAAGCTTTTCTGCTGGAATATTAAGAGAAAAATACCAATAATCTTCTGTGATATCCACATAACGTGTTCCGAAGATATTATGATCAGAAGTAAAGCGGATGGTTGATTGGCCGTTTTTTTCGTACCCGCTGGAGTCAAAAGCCTGTATTCCCCAGGCAATTTCCTCTGGTGATCTGCATATCAATAAGGAATCAAAAGCCTGGCTGGAATAGTTGTCAAAGGTAAGTACATTGGTAAATGATGTTTCATCAGCATTTTTAAGCCACACCTTTATATCGGTCAGCTCGTTGTTACAACCAAAACAGCCCGACGAATGAACATAAAAATGCAAAGGGACACAATTTATTTGATTATTGGAGTCGAGTTTTTTCAGGCGAAAAGGTACGTCAGCCGCTAAATCGGAGCCGGTGGTGTTGGTTTGCCTTATCTGACAAAAAATCACAAAACCCTGCACTTCGATAAGTAAAAGTATAATGAGGACTATGCGTTTCATAAAAGGATTTATACAAAAATAAAAATAATTCTGCAGTAATACGTTACTTTTTGAACATATTACCAGAAAAAAATATATGAATATTATGATCTGCCGGGTTCGTTTAGTTTCCCGCTGTGTTTAAGTGTTCGCAATACTAGCACCAATAAAATGGAGGCTATCAATACATAAGTAGATATTCTAAAAGGTTCAAAGGTGTGATGAGTCACATAATTTCTGAGATGATCGATATAAAAATATCCAACCGCCATGGCCAGAACTCCTGAATATTCTCTGCGTAATACACTTTTGACGGAGAAGGGAATATTGTTTTTTTGAAACTTGCTTATGGCAGGAATAAATGCTGGTACACCGGCAGACCATTTTAGGTACTCCTCTCCATATTTTTTTTCAAGAAAACGTTCTTCGGCAAACATGATTCTTTCATAATACAACCAGAAAAATAATGAAATAATAATAATAATGTAATAAGCATTAAAAGTGAACAGGAGCAACCCCAGCCACATCAGGTAGTTGCCCAGATACAGCGGATGCCTTATGGTGGAATAGATTCCTTTGGTATTTAGTGATTCTGCCACCTGCTCCTGGGTGTTGCGGCCCGATGTCCCTTTGGGAGTGGTGCCAATAGTATAAGCCCGTATGGCAAATCCCAAAACGGCAATGACTATCGAAAATGTGGTAATTATCAGATAGACAGTATCATTAAAAATCGTTGGATCCGTGAAGAAAATAACCGGAATAGCGGTAATGAAAATAAAAAGAGGTATTTGTCCCCTGTGCCGGAATAATGTATTGCCGGACCGTTCAAAAGAGTGTATCAAGGCCATATTAAATTGTTTTTTATAGGTATAAAGGCGGTGTTGTTAATAATAGAGGATTTTCTGGTTTTCTTTGAGGTCAGCTTTGGTCAGAAACTCCCTGTAAATATTGTTCAACCAGGCATTTTCATGGGCTTTTTTCAGGCTGGAAATTTCGTCTAGCGAATATAAGATGGCTGCTCTGGCTTTTATTAGGTCGGACGAAACCGGAATTGGCTGTCCGCCGCCGCCTATACATCCGCCCTGGCAAATCATCACTTCCAGAAAATGATAAGGTTTTTTGTTTTCCTTCAACTGTCCAAAAATAGTTCCGGCATATTTGCTGCCATTTACCACCGCAAAACGGATATCCTTGTCTTTTAAAAATTCCCATCCTGCTCTTACTTCAGAAAATGTAACCGTTGTTTCTTTTATTCCGTTTTCGCCGCGCAATGGCATTATCCTTAGCATTTGAGGATCCAGTTCTTTGCCTGTTATTAATTCGCTGAGTGTTCTGATAAGTGCCTCGGTGGTGCCTCCTGAAACTTCCGTAAGCACTGAAGCTCCTGAATGTTCCGACATTAAAGGTTCATAATCGGCCGCATCCAGTCGCTGAATGTCAATGCCCGACTGGCGTATCATGCGTACCAATTCCCGTGTGGTGATGGAAAAGTCCACATCAGCAATTCCTGGCTGGCTTTGGGCGTTTTCGCTTTTTGCTGCTGTGCAGGGCGTCACCGAAACGGTGATGATATCCTTCGGGTTCAGGGCTTTTTTGTCTGCATAATAGACTTTGATCAGCGATCCGAAAATCAGCCTGGGGGATTTGCATCTCGATAACAGGGGCTTCATATCGGGATATTTAGTGCTGACAAATTCGACCCATCCCGGCGAGCACGAGGTGATATAGGGTAAAATAGTAGTTGCTCCGTTCTCGTTATCCTGTTTCATTTTGAGCATGAATTCTGTGCATAATTCCACAATATAAATGTCGTGAAAATAGCCGGCGTCTACCACACTGTCAAAACCAAGCAGCTTGAGAGCGGCAATTATTTTTGAGTCGGATTGTTTGTTGTATTCAAAACCGAGTTCTTCTCCGATAGCCACGCGGACAGCAGGTGTGGTAGCTATTACCACGTGTTTGCTGGTATCAGCCACGGCATCCCATACTTCTTCATAAAGAGGTTTTTCTGTGAGCGCTGCCGTAGGGCAACGGCTGGTACATTGCCCGCAATCGATGCAAAATACATCCTTGAGTGGTTTGCCGTAAAATGTGGACACTTTTTGTCTTTTACCCTTATTGACAACCGAAAAGGTTCCCACATCCTGCAGGTCGCTGCAGGTGCGCACACAACGCTGGCACCGCACGCATTTGCTGTCGTCCTTAATAATGCACAATGAAGATGTGTCGGGCTGTTTTTCTTCTTCCTTTACCAGGTCATGATACACATGATCGCCGATGCGGTATTCGCTGGCCAGCCATTGCAGCTCACAATTGCCGTTGCGGTAACATTTGGTGCAGTCGGCATTATGTTCTGAAAGCAATAACTCTACAATAGTCTTTCGTGCCGTACGCACTCTGTAACTGTTGGTAGAAACCGTCATGCCTTCGGTGACTGCCGTAGAACAGGCCGTTACCAGTTCTCTGGATCCGGCAACTTCTACAACACATACACGGCAGTTTCCAGCCACTTTCAGGTCGGGGTGGTAACACAATGTCGGGATGTGCATATTTATTTTATGAGCTGCATCCAGTATGGTGTTCCCTTTCGGAACCGATACAGGAATGTTGTTTATTGTCAGATTGATCATTGCTTTTTCCATGTGAGAAAATAATTAGTACAGTATTTCTTCCTTAAAATTTTCAAGTATTGAAATAAATGGGTTTGCGACAGATTGCCCGAGGCCGCATTTTGCCGAAGTTTTCATGTTTAATGCCAGTTTTTTCAATACCTCAATGTATTCTGCGGGCTTGTCGCCTCTTTTTACGGCTTCGATACCCAGCAGCAGTTGTTGTGTGCCTATCCGGCATGGGGTGCAGAGTCCGCACGATTCTTCGGCAAAAAAACGAAGGTATTCGTGTAATACTTTATACATGGATCTGGAATTATTAAAAAAGATCATCGACCCGCCTGTGGTCAGCCCTTCATACCCGATAACCGTTTCGGCAAACTGCCTTTGGGGGATGCAAAATCCCGAAGCACCGCCAACCTGTACAGATTTTGTATTTTTATCTCCGAATTGATTTACAACCTCTTCAATAGTAGTTCCTAACTCCAGTTCGTGTATACCGGGCTTGGCGGTATCGCCCGAAATAGAAAATAATTTTGATCCTGAGGAATAGTCCGTGCCAAGTTTCACAAACTCTTCAGCCCCGATAGCAAAAATTACCTGCGCGGTGACAAAGGTTTCGACATTGTTAACAACGGTGGGAAAACCATATAATCCGCTATTTACTGGGAAAGGAGGTTTATTTCTTGGTTCTGCGCGTTTACCCTCCATGGATTCAATTAGTGCGCTTTCTTCACCACTTACATAAGAACCGCCACCTAAAAATATTTCTATTGAAAAATCAAGATTGAATTCTTTTATGTTTTCGTGAAAAATGTTCAGTTCATTCTGAAGCTGTTCTTTTAAATAGGCATATTCGCTGCGCAGATAGATTATCCCTTTTTTGGCTCCGGTGCAATAGCCGCAGATAGCCATTCCTGATAATACTTTTCGGGGTACGCGTTCAAGGATTTCGCGGTCTTTAAAGGTGCCGGTTTCACTCTCGTTGGCATTACAGATTACATATTTTTCTGACGCCTCCTCCCTTTTGGCAAATTTCCATTTTATGCCGGTAGGAAAGCCAACGTTGCCGCGGCCTTTGAGCCCTGCATCCATCAACTCATTAATGATGTCGTCGGGTGACCGTTGCAGGGTGCGTTTCAGTACCTGATAACGGGATGTGGTGTAATTGCTGAAAATAAGGTCGATGCGTTTTTGGTTAAGTGCGTCCATAATTGGTTATTTTTCCTTATATTCTTTAATGATTTGTACTGCTTTCTGGGGTGTAAGTTCTGTAAAAACTTCATTGTTTATCATCATGGCAGGGGCCTTATGACACCAGCCTAAACAATTTGCCTGAAGCAAGGAAAATTTTTTATCGGAAGTGGTTTCTCCTACCTTAATCTTGAGAAAGAGGCTTATGGCACTTAATATTTCTGATTGCGATTGCATCATGCAGGAAATGTTGCGGCAAAGCCGTATCACATATTTACCACGAAATTCTGTGTCTAAGTAGTTGTAAAAAGTGGCTGCCCCATAAACTTCCGATGCGGGTATTTGCAAAGTGTCCGCTACTTCAAGCAACGCATCCTCACTCAGGTAGTTTTCATGGCGCACAATCTCCTGAAGCAGAGGGAGAAGATTGTTGCGGCCGCGGCCGTGTGCCCTGACAAATTCTTGTATCAATGATTTACTTTCAGGCATATACTGTGTAGTTGTATTTATTATTTTTCAAAATTATAAATAGTACGGAATTAAATTGTAAAATAAAATTTTATTTTTTAACAAAATGCATGAAAAATAATTGTATTTGTTAAAAAAATATTATTATGTGCCAGAAATAAAAACGACACTTGTTTTATTTTATATTTGCAGGGTGATTAAAATTTTTATTATGAAAAAAACATTACTATTAATTTTATTCTGTTGTGCCGGAATTTTTGCGGCTAATGCACAGGATAGTCAGGGCGGGACACCCCTGAGTTTTAATTTTTCGGAAAATTTGGCTAAACCGGATATTGTTAGTGTTCAGCCTCCCGATCTCATGGTGCTTGCCTTCGAAGACAACGAAAGGGTTTCAAAAAGCGAACCCCTGCGTATTGGCATTACCCTGCCGGTTGATTTTAATCTGGACAATTCGGGGACCTGGACAGAGCTGCCCGGACAGAATGCTTCGTTGTGGCGTCTGACTGTGAGATGCAAAAATGCAAAAGCGATAGGTTTTGGATATTCCATGTTTTTTCTTCCCGAAGGAGCCAGCCTGTTTTTGTATAATAAAGACAAATCTAAGGTGCTGGGTGCTTATACTTCTGAAAATAACACGGAAGATTATTTCTTCTCAAACGAAAAAATTCAAGGCGATGAAATCACTTTGGAACTTCTTGTTCCTAACGAAAAGAAATCTGCCGTCATACTGCACATCACCGACCTGAATTATTTCTATCGCCTGAGTGAAAATATAAACGAAAAAAGCAGCGGAGCCTGCGAAGTCAATGTGGTATGTTCCCCCGAGGGTGATAACTGGCAGGATGAGAGAAAAGGCGTTTGTCTTATTGATATCAAAAACGGATCAAATTGGTTTAATTGTACCGGTTCTCTTGTAAACAACACTAGCCTGAATTGTACCCCTTATGTGTTGTTGGCTGACCACTGCCACTATTATAGCAGTTATCCTTCCACTTCGGATTATAATTCCTGGGTGTTTTATTTCAGAAACTGGGCTTCTACATGTAGCGGCACCACCGGTTCCACTTCCTATTCCAAAACAGGATGTACTCTGAAGGCTCATGATACTTATGGCTCCACTAACAATGGATCCGATTTCTGTCTTGTTCAGATCAACAGTGCCATAACCTATGATGTGTATTACAATGGTTGGGATCGCACCAATACAGCCAGTTCCAGCGGGGTGGGCATTCATCATCCCTCGGCCGATATCATGAAAATTTCTACTTATACCACCCCATTAACTTCGTATAATGCTGGCGGAACTGGTACTCACTGGCAGGTAACCTGGGCAGCGACAACAAATGGGCATGGTGTAACAGAACAGGGCTCTTCCGGATCACCCATTTTCAATAGTTCGGGAAAAATTGTCGGAACCCTCACCGGAGGCCAGTCCTATTGTTCTACGCCGACTCAGGCCGATTGGTACGGAAAATTTTATTATCATTGGGATCAGAACGGCACTACGGCAGCTACACGTCTTAAAGACTGGCTCGATCCTACCAACACAGGGGTAACTTCACTGGCCGGAGTTACTACATGCACTAGTTGTACGGCTCCCACCACCCAGGCTACGTCATTTTCATCTTCTACAATCACCAATAACACCATGACGGTGGGCTGGACACGCGGTAACGGAACTGGCGGCGTACTCGTGGTGGCAAGGGCAGGCAGTGCCGTAAATGCAACTCCGGTAAGCGGAACAACTTATACCGCCAACGCAGCTTTTGGCAGCGGAACACAGATTGGCACGGGAAATTATGTTGTTTACAAGGGCACAGGAACTTCTGTAAATGTCACAGGACTGGCCGCAGGAACAACCTATCATTATGCTGTTTATGAATATAATACCACCGGCATTTGTTTTAAAACCC
>DAOOWO010000142.1:0-6680 GCA_035371225.1 Bacteroidales bacterium
CCTGTGTTTCCGCCCAGCCCGCTGTATGTTTTGGTGGTTTGATTGATATCAAAAATACTGTCGATTTTAACAAAGGGGCCCGTTGGAGAGGAAGAATGATATACATAAAAACCATTGAATGAGTTCATGGTATCAATAGGCGGAATCCAGTTCAGAGTAATATCTCCATTGAGATCCACGCTGGTACATTTCACCTCCGGAGGCGGCAATACAGGTACCGGCAAAACGACAATGGAAATAGTGGCAATTTTTATACCCGGTGCCGGGCAAAAATCATCGTAAACTTTTATAACAAAATTATGCACATTGAACATAGTCCCGCAAACACCGGGAATACCGGTGATAGAAGCCGGGTGCGTCAGGTGATCGCAGGTGGTTCTCCAGTGAAAATGAGTAGAAACAGCCAACATGGCCGATAAGGTCGGAGGCGGTGTGAGGGTAGCACAAGGTGGCCTCGGACAGCCGGAGGCCTCACTCACAAAACCAGCACCGAAATCTTGTCCGGAAGCTTCCAGCGACACTGTCTGTGGATTGCCGTTAGGCAGGACACCGTAATCAATTCCGGTAATATCAACATCAACAGTGTCTCCGGCATACACCGTATCGGTAAATTCGTAAATACCTGAAACCGGATTATAAAAAGGCCCTGCCACTGTTGGGGGGGAATTGGACCCGGGGCAGGCAAGCAAAACAATTTGCATTTCCCTGAAAATCTCGGCAATTTTTATTCCGCAGCGGTAAGCAGTTACTTTGGTAACAGTAACAAAAGCGCCGCTGGTATATGATGTATAGGAAATCTCACCGTTGTATGGATTCATAGTAGCAGGCACATTCAGCGGATTTTGCGCTGTGCCGGGCAAGGGGCTGTTATAGGTATAAGTAGCCGTATAGCCCATGTTGGTAGTGGCATTTTGCAAGGCCGGAGCCCACGAAAAAGCCAGGGAGTCCAACTCCTTATCGGTAGCATTGTGATTGTACTTGAACGGATACCCTGTACAAATAACCGTGGAAGGCACTTCGGCAAATACCGGGCTGTTATCATAGCAGGGATTGGTATTCTGACCGTTGTACGGGTACATAATGGCTCTCAGAAACCAATCTTCGCTGGTAGGGTTTACCATGTTAACGCTGGGATTACGGCAACAGCCGTCGTTATAAAAAATCCAGCCGCTTGCCGGAGGCACGCCACTGAGCAATACCCCTGCAGGATAAGCCACATCGGAAGTAAAATACCATTCTTCAATGGCTCCGGTATTAGCAGTGGAAGGTGTAGGCAGGCACTTAATCTGCGAAGCATAATTCCAACAATGCGGGGAGATATCTGTTTTCCCGTCAATAATACCGTCATCGCCATCGTGGGGATTAGCGCCCGGTTTCAGGGCCATGGTAATCTGGGTAAGACCAGGATAGCCCTGAATATGCATAATTTCGCCCGTACTATAAGTGATTCCATTACACTCGCGATAAAGTTTCATAATAAACCTGAAACGACCGTTTGACAGGCATTCCCATGTAATTTCACCACCCATGTAATGAGAAGCCAGCAGCTTCCCATCTGTAAACAACTGACTTCCAAGTAGTAGAATTAGTAAAAGAAATGTTTTAGCGGGTTTTATCATCGTATTTATTTTATCTCCTATTATTATGCAAAGTAACAAAAAAACTGCCACAATTTCATCATTTTATCAAAATAAAATTGGCATTCATACTGAATAACGATAATCATTCAATAAAGATTTGGTATAAGCAAAAAGTATGGTAAAATTATTTTCCTGCCTTGCCAACAATCAACTCCAGCATAGTATCCGCCCCGAGATGTTTTTTGGAGGTCTGCAACAGTTCCACGGCAGTAACCGAATTAATTGTATGCAATAATTCTGTATAATACTGTTTATAATCCAGCCCATAGGTCAGCAAGCTTTTGAACCTATCGGCCACCTGGTAAGGGCCATCAAAAGATCTGAGGACTGAGCCGGCCAGGTATCTTTTTACCAAATCCAACTCGTCCGGAGCTATCAATTCCGAATTTATTATTTTTAATTCCTTGTAAATTTCATCAACGGCCCTGTCACACACCTCAGCCCCCACCTCGGAAGCAATAACAAAGGCCGCAGACTGCTGAAAAGACAGAATCATCGAATATATTCCATAGGTGTATCCCTTGTCTTCTCTGATATTTTTCATGAGCCGCGAACCGAAATATCCTCCCAGTATGGTGTTTAAAATATACAACTTCATGAAATCTTCATGAGTTTTGTTGATTGAAATTTTCCCAATTCTTATGGCCGACTGTAGCGAAGACGGCATTTCAATAAATTGTTTTTTCCCGGCTGAACAGACAATTGCCGGCTGTTGAGCAAAAGTTTCTGATTTTCCTTTTTTGGTATACCCGAAAAAATAATTTAACAGTGACAAAATATCTTTGTTCAATTTTCCTGAAACCACAATACTGCACTGGTCTGCCGTATATTTTACGGTGTGAAATGCCTGGAGTTTATCGGCCTGCTGCCTGTCAAAATCTTCAGCGGTGGTGAGAGACCCGTAAGGGTGACGATTACCGAAAAGCTGATGGTTAAAATACAGTCCGGCCACTTCATTCACTTTGCGGCCATCATCGATAAATGCCTGCTTATCTTTTCGGGTGTGGGTTTTCAACTCGTCATCAGAAAATTTCGGATGATTAATGATTTCATTCAATAGCGGCAGTATATACTTCAGGTGTCTGTTAGGCACCGACAACGAAACGATAGCGTGATCTTTCGAAACGGATTTATTGAGCCAGGCTCCGTAATAATCAAGTTTTTGCGCGATTTCAAAAGAGGAATAGCTCAAGGTTCCCTCAGACAGCATTTTATTAGTATAAAAAGCAAGCAGGGGTTGAGACTGGTGGCGGTTTCCTGCCTCGAAAATAAAATCAATTTTTGTGATATTGGTTTCTCCCAGATCAAAAAGATATACAGGAATATGATTGTCAAGCACGGCTTTCATGGGTTCGGGTATATCGAGCACATGCACTGAATTAAGTACCGGTGGCTGTTTTCTGTCTATCATTAGTTCTTTTTTGGTTTGCCGGCTGCCATATAATACATCACTGAACAGTTGCTGTCAACAAGTACTTCGTTGGCAACCTGCTGTATGTCAGCCGCTGTTACCCCGCTATATTTCAGAGCTTCGGTATTTATCAGTTCAATATCGCCAAGTAATTCCGACACGGCTAGTTTCAAGGCGCGGTTCAGTGTGCTGATATTGGAAAACTCAATAGAAGACCTTACATAATTGATAACTTTCTTATGTTCTTTTTCCGAAATTTTTTTCTGCCTGACCTTGTTGATTTCGTCCTGTATCGCCGCTTCTGCCACTTCCATATTTACACCTTGCATGAGTTTTCCACTAAATACGAACAAGCCTGTATCCACGTCACCGGTGATATAAGCATCGAGTTCGCTGAATAGCTGCTTTTCTTTTACCAACCGGTTATACAGCCGCGAGGAGTTGCCGGCCGAGAGCACATCGGAAAGCAGGTCGGTGGCGTAGTAATCATCGTTCATACGAGGCCCCATATGGTAAGCCAGGCATATCATATCAAACGGCACATCGCGCTCGACACGGATTGTTCTCTTTTCCGTCTGTACCGGTTCCCGGGGTAGGTTCCTTTTGATGACCGTCCCTTTTTGAATTGGTGAAAACCATTTGTCACAAAGCCGCAGCACTTCATCGTCGGTGATATTGCCAACTATTGAAAGAATGGCATTACAGGGGTTATAGAATTTTTCATAAAAAGCTTTCACGTCCTGCATGGTAGCCCCGGCAATATGACGGATATCTTTTCCTATGGTGGACCAACGGTAAGGATGCTTTTTGTATGCATGAGGACGCATCAGCAGCCAAAAATCCCCGTATGGCTGGTTAAGATAGCGTTGCTTGAACTCTTCAATCACGACATTACGCTGTACATCAAGACTCTTGGGAGAGAAAGCCAGATCAAGCATACGATCGGATTCGAGCCAGAAAGCTGTTTCAATGTTCTGCACCGGAATGCTCAGGTAATAATTTGTAAAATCGTTGTTGGTAAACGCATTGTTCTCTCCTCCAGCCAGTTGCAGCGGGGTATCGTAAGATGGGATGTTTTTCGACCCGCCGAACATCAGGTGTTCGAACAGATGTGCAAACCCGGTTTTGTCGGGGTGTTCATCCCTGGCACCAACATCATATAATATATTAAAAGCAACAATAGGAGTTGATTTGTCCTGATGAACAATCACTTTCAGGCCGTTATCAAGTATATAGCGAGAATACTTTATCATCCCAACACATTAAAACCATTTGCCGGATTGTATCCGGAACATTTCCGAAAAACAATTACTGTCCTTTGATATCTTTAAGGCATTTTATCAATGCCGGTAATACGGTTGCCACATCGCCAACCACACCATAATTAGCTGCTTCAAAAATCGGAGCATCCTTGTCTTTGTTCACTGCTACAATTATTTTTGAGGAACTCACCCCGCCCAGGTGTTGTATGGCGCCGGAGATTCCAAAGGCAAAATATACGGTGGGAGCAATGATCTTTCCGGTTTGTCCGACATGTTCATGATGAGGTCTCCACCCTTCGTCGGCAACAGGCCTTGAGCATGCAGTTGCACCGCCCAGCAACGCGGCCAGTTCTTCGATAGGTTGCCAGAATTCGGGACCTTTCATGCCGCGGCCACCCGACACCACTATCTCGGCATCGGTAAGCAACAGCTTTCCCGTCAGCATATTGGTTTCTATTACGGTTGTTGCAAAATCTTTTTCCGGCAATTGCGGAGAAAATTGCTCTACAACAGGTTCGGCGGGCTGTTCGTGAAGGCCATATGCATTTTGGGCCAATGTAATTATTTTTACAGACGATTTGATGAGCACCGATGCAAAGGCTTTGCCGGTATACACTTTTTTCTTAACTACAAACGGATCTGTGGTCTGTGGCAGTGCCACGGCACCCGTTACCATCCCGGCTTTCAATTTAACCGCAACCCGCGGAGCTACAGCTTTTCCTGTCATATTGCCGGCAAACACCAACACGGAAGCCTGCTCATTGACAGCCACCTGAGAAATTACCGATGCATAAGCCTGGTTGACCAGTTGGTCGAACTTGGGATCATTCACGGCAATTATTTTTGATGCACCATACAGGCTGACCTTTTTTAACTCCTCCCCTTCCACATTGCCAATGGATAATGCTACTACCGAAGTATTCAGTTGTTGGGCTATTCCGTTGGCATAAGAAACAAGTTCATAACTGAGTTTTTTGAATTTTCCATCCCAGTTTTCAAGATATACTAATACTGACATATATTTTCAATTTTTTATAATGATAAATAAAATTTTTATATCACCCTGGCTTCATTGTGGAGCATATCCACCAATTGTTCGATATTGGCAGCATCGACCATTTTGCAGGCGGTTTTTGCCTGGGGCAACTCATAGTTTACAACTTCGGTGAGTGGTTCGATGGCAGCCGGTTCAATAACCTGCAGCGGTTTGGTACGTGCAGCCATGATGCCACGCATGGTAGCTATTTTAGGCTCAATAGCGATGCCTTTCTGCACAACAGCCACGAAAGGCAAGGTCGTGTTCACGTTTTGGTAACCGCCATCTACTTCGCGTTTAATACCGACTTTACCTCCCTCCACGTCGAGAAAAGACACCGATGACACCGAGGGCACATCAAGAAATTCGGCCAACATGGCTCCCACTGTACAACCATTGGTATCGCTGGATTCAATACCGCAAAGAATAATATCATATGGCCTGGATTTTATTGCTTCGGCCAATTGTGCAGCAACAAAGTAAGCATCCAGCGGCTCGGCATTTATCCTGAAGCCGTCGTCGGCGCCCATGGCAAAAGCCTTGCGGATAGTTGGATCAGCAGCAATACCGCCCACAGTCATTACCGAAATTTTTTCTATAATAGAAGGATTTTTTTCTTTCAGATCAATAGCGCGCGACAGGGCGAGTTCGTCCCAGGGATTGATAATCCATTGCACTCCGGACATATCAACACCTTTCGCATCAGGAGTAAGCCTGATTTTGGTTGTGGTGTCGGGGACATTACTTAAGCAAATTAGAATTTTCATGCTGTATTTTTTTTAGTTTAGTATCGTAATAATTTAATCACACCAAAAAATCTGGCATTGTAAAAATGGCCAGTACAAAAATACAACTTTTTCGGAATCGGGATGTCGATAAAATTGTGTTACTTTGCCTATCAAAATGAGCACCGATGATTCAGAAATTACAATTTTACAACACCTTAAGCCGCAAAAAAGAAGTTTTCGAACCTCTGAATCCACCGCATTGCGGCATATATGTCTGCGGCCCCACGGTATATGGCGATCCGCACCTTGGCCATGCCCGCCCTGCCATTACTTTCGATCTTATTTTCCGTTTTATGACACAGTTGGGATACAAAGTGCGCTATGTCAGAAACATCACTGACGTGGGCCACCTGGAGCACGATGCCGATAGCGGGGAAGACAAGATAGCCAAAAAGGCTCGTCTTGAAAAACTGGAACCCATGGAAGTGGCTCAATACTATACCAACCGTTACCACGAAAGTATGCGCATGCTGAATGTGCTGCCACCGAGTATCGAGCCAAGAGCCTCAGGCCATATTATTGAACAGATGGAGCTGGTGGACA
>DAOOWO010000143.1:0-6653 GCA_035371225.1 Bacteroidales bacterium
CCATTGCTGTCAATTTTTAAGACTACTGTAAGAAATACTTTTTCGCATTGGGCGCAGTTCATTTTTATGTTGTGCTGTTTCAGGCATTTGTAAAAACAACAGGTAAGCCAGGCATCGTTCATTGCAAACCATGCCTGGCGGGCCTCATCTGAAGCCAGGTTTTGGTAGCTTATAATTGAATCATTATTATGATTCTTATCCAGTACCTGAGCCGGCAGGATGTTAACGCTAAACACTGCTACCATAATTATAATGGGTGTTTTAATGCCATTCATAAAAAATCTTTTTCTTTAAGATTATTGGTTATAAGCAATGCCTTTATTCGTAATATGGGGTATTTATGGGTATTTTCAATATGGAATATAGTGTACTTTTGCACAATAAAAGTACAAAAAATGAAGTATATCGTAAAACAAAAATTATGGTCGCTGATGGATAAGTTTTATGTTAAGGACCAGCAGGATAATGTTGTTTTTATTGTAGATTCGGAACGCTTTACCCTGGCGAAAAAATTGTTTTTGACGGATAAACAGGGGAAGATATTGTTTAGGATTGAACAAAGACTGATGAAATTATTGCCTGTTTATGAAATTTATAAAGGCGACATGTTGTATGCCGTTTTAAAAAAGAAACCCGGCTTTCTGAAAGCAGAAATTGAAATTGAGCACAATGGCCCTTACTGTCTGATATCGGGTGATAACTTGTCGCTGGAGTTTTCCATTACCAAAGAAGGCAACGAGATGGCCAAAATATCAAAAAAATGGTCGGGCCTTTCTGATACTTATGCTGTGAATATCGCTACCGGTGAAAATGATGCGTTTATTATCGCTATGGTGATTTGTATCGACGAAATGATTTATGAATAATTAGAGTCCATCGTATTGTAAAACAAGAATTTGTAATATGTTCAAAAAACCTTATTTACTTTTCTTATTTTTGTTTATTTATCTGATTTTAGGCCTGTTAACGATTTGTTATTTTGACGGCACAGGCGATGCCGGCGATAGCATGATGCACTACCTGCTTGCCCGTTATGCTCCGCAGCATCCCGAACTTTTTTTTAACCACTGGGCAAAACCGGTGTATGTTTTGTTGGTTTCTCCTTTTGCACAATTAGGGTTGAACGGAGTGAAACTTTTCAACCTGTTGGCAGTAATGCTCACAATTATTTTTACTTATTTGTCAGCAAGGATACTGAAAATCAGTAATAGCAATATCGTACCCGTGTTCATTATTTTTGCTCCTTATGTTTTTGCACAAACCTTTTCGGGTCTTACCGAACCCTTGTTTGCACTTTTTCTGATTGTTGGTATTTATCTGGTACTCAAAGATAAGCCTTTGCCGGCAGCCATTGTTATTTCTTTTTTGCCCTTTGTACGTTCCGAAGGCTTGATTATTATTGGCGTTTTTGCGCTATATTTTATTTTCAAAAAAAACTGGTCAAACCTGCTCTGGCTATTATGTGGGCATGTGTGCTATTCACTGGCAGGATATTTTGTGAACCACGACTTGCTATGGGTATTCCGCAAAATACCTTATGCCAGTTTAGCAAGCCCCTACGGCAGCGGATCAATTTTCCATTTTGTTTTTCAGTTATTTTATGTGCTTGGTGTTCCGGTTTTTATACTTTTTTTACTGGGAGTTGTCAGCTATATACCGCGATGGACTGGTAAAAATCATAACAAAATCACTGAAAATTATTTTTTAATTCTTGGATGTGCCATTACATTTATTGTGGCGCACAGTGTTTTCTGGAAATTTGGTATTTTCAACTCTATGGGACTTAAGCGTGTATTGATCGGCATTATTCCGTTACTGGCCCTGATTGCCCTGCAAGGCTTTAACCTGATTTCAGAAAAAATCTTTTCATCACGGCCTCTAAAACTCACGGTGCAACTGATTACCGTGGCCTACATACTTATTTTTCCTTTTACAGGGAATCCCGCAGCCCTCAATATTAACAAAGAGTTGTCACTCGATAAAGGCCAGCAAAAAGCCTGTGAAGCAGCTTCATTCGTAAACAAAAATTTTTCTTCCCGGGGTAAATTGGTTTATGCTTATCCGTACTTTTCTGTAACTTTTAATATTGATCCTTTTGATAAATCAAAACATCTTGAATTAAACCGTAATGCGTTACATTCGCTTCTTGAGGGCGATCTGGTTTTATGGGATGATTGGTTCGCTTCTAAATCATTGGATATTTCACCGGAGTTTCTGGAAAATACTCCCGGAATAAAAAAAATTAAAGAGTTTTATGCCGAAGGCGCTTCATCGGCAACTTTTATTTTATTTAAGTATAAATAAATTATATATAAGGCTATTATGGCTTGATATTTGTGGCAATTATTTTCCGACTTTTTCATTTTTTAAACCAAGAAAAAAAGCAATGAAAAAAATATCTTTGTTTATAATTGTCGTTTTTGGCTGGTATAGCTCTGATGCACAGTCGAATATTCAGAAGGTCGCTATTCCGGGCCAGGCGGCCCAAAACATTGGCAATGTCGCTGTATCACAACAACAAACGGTGAGCAGTGTTCAGTCTGCTAGCAATTATCAAGCGGCCGGAAGTAATGCTTCCGCTTATACCACATCACAACAGGCTAATATTAATAAGTATGAACCTGTAAGTCAGTCTTTTAGTTCTGGCAGGAAATCAGGTCATTACAGGCTTAGTGTTAAAAGTCCGGCAAGGAACTTTGCGCTTAATGCCGATTATCTGGTGCCAGCAATAAAAACCACGCTTGTTTCGGCTTATTATGCAAATAGTAAAGCTTCCGCAGAACCAAAAAATTTCTCCAGTTATTACCAATTTGACACCGTTAATAATTCTGGCATACTCCCCGAAATACAACCGATAACAAAATGGGAACCAGGGGTTGGCATAGTGACAGACCGGGTGCATACATCTATTGCCGGAATTAATTATAAAACACACAAATACAGATGTTTAAGCAATAATGCTTTTACAAATTACGGCATGAACTGGTATAGCATTCATCTGGCCTCCTTTAAAAACCTTGATTACTGCCGCGCTGCTATTCGGTATATTAAAAGCAGGTACAAAACTGAGGTGTTTCTTTTTGATGATTTTTCTGTTTATAAGCGTTACCATCTGGTCATGGGCAAATACAGGAAATACTTTGTTGCCGAAAATATGTTGCGTAAAATCCGCAAAGAGATGCCCGGAGCCTTTGTGGTAAACTGGAACAGCTACTATCAGTTGATTCTGTTTACAAGGGAATAAGTGCCATAGGCGGGTGAGAAAAAAATTACAATATTTTTGTTTGTTGCTGATTTTATATTAATATTGTATAAAAAATCTATGAAAAAATTTTTCTTCATCGCCCTGACTATCGTTACCATTATCGCTTTTTCTGCCTGCGAAAAATGTTATGACTGTACCAAGAAGTGCGGAATATGCACAAAAGAGGGTTATGAAACATTGGCCGGCTGTCAGGGCGATACCGCGCTAAACGGCTTCTCGGTCGAGGCTTGGAAGCTTCATCTCGAAAGCCTGGGATATACCTGCAACTACAACAATACCGTGGAAAATGTGTGTGGGAAGGAAGATAAAGAAGAACTTTCCGGCAAGTTTTACGAATGCCTCGAAGAGTAATTTCTTAGCCTTTTTCGCTTATTTGTTTTAGAAGATCCCTATTAATGATATTTATTTCCTTGCCCGAAATTTCGATAATTTTATCGCTGCTGAACTCGGAAAGGACACGGCTCACGCTTTCCCTTGATGTTCCGACCATATCTCCCAACTCGCTCTGAGTCAGAGGAAAAATAAATTTTGAATCCTTAAATATTTTTTCGGACATACACAGCAATGTTTCGGCAATCATCCCGGTCATCTGTTTTTGTGATTGGCTGGTATAACGCTGGTAATCGTTCAGCTCGTTCTGGCATAATTCCACAATTATTTCATACGCAAATTTGCCATTGTTATAAATAAGCATTCTGAACAGGCTGATGTCAATAAAACACACCGACGTATCGGCCAGGGCTGAAGCTGAAAATTGGTTGATTTTATCTCCCAGACTGGTCGGAAGGCCCAAATATGAAGGTGCCCTGACAATGCGAAGAATTTTTTCACGCGCCGGCCCGTGCATATGTATTTTTGCAATGCCGCTTTTCAAAAAGGCTATATTGAGCGATAAAGCTCCCTGCCTGAAAATATTATCACCTTTCCTGAAATGAACCTCCACACTATTGTTTTCCATCACTTCCATCTGTTCGGGCGACAGGCTGCTCGCCGCACCGCATTTGGTGGTGCAATCCTTACATTTTTGCATGAGCATTGGTTTTAGATGGTTAAAGATAATAAAAAAAACCAATATGTGATATTAATCACATTATTTTTTGCTAAACCTCACATGCATTTTTGTAAAATCTCAAATAAACATAATTACTTTTGTAATAACCCTAAAATAAATATATTATGAGTAACGAATTAGAACAACAGATACTTGATTTACAGAAAAAAATCGGGAAAATGGAAAAAGGAACCAAAGACCAGCTTTCTATGGTTGTTTTTTCTGGAGATATGGACAAGATTTTGGCTGCCATGATAATCTCTACCGGTGCGGCAGCCTATGATATGAAAGTAAAACTCTTTTTTACTTTCTGGGCTACTGCAGCTTTGCGTGACCCGAAAAAATCTGTTTCAGGCAAGAACTTTATGGCCAGGATGTTCGGCATGATGTTGCCCAAAGGAATGAACAAAATAAAACTATCAAAAATGCACATGATGGGCATGGGCACTTCTATGATCAAGGATTTGATGAAAAAGAAAAAAGTAGCCTCCCTGCCCGAGATGTTTAAAACTGCCGGGGAACTGGGTGTGGAAATAAACATTTGTGAAATGTCCATGGATTTGATGGGCTTTAAACGTGATGAAATGATCGACTATCCCCATATGAATGTCTGCGGTGTGGCAACCTTTTTGGCCGATGCCCAGGAAAGTAAAGTGCAGTTATTTATTTAACGATATAATAAACCGCAAAGATGACACAAAGGGAATTATGGCTATAAATGAAAAGTCAAATCTTTTTGATGCTGCAGAAAAAACTTTTCATAAAGCACAACTTCTTTGCGGTTAAAAGAAAATAATTATTAACTCATAAAAAATAAAAATCATGACCACAGAAGAATTAAAAAATTTGAATGTAACACAAGTAGTTGATGCACGCGGAACCGCTTGCCCGGGCCCCTTATTGGCAGCCAAAAAAGCCATCGGTGAGATTGAATCCGGAGAAATTATGGAAATTTTATCTTCAGACGAAGGGACAAAACATGATATCCCAAGATGGTGCGAAAAAATGGAACATGAATTTCTTGGAGTGTTGGAAGAAGATAGTTACACCAGATTATTTCTGAAAAAGGCATAACAATTATTAGTTAACAGTTAACAGTTAACAGTTATCAGTTGACAGTTATCAGTTTGCAGCAAACGGTTTTGCTGATACTGTCGATGTGCTTTGTATTAACTTACCATTAAAATCTTTTATATGGCAAACGAAAATTTCAGGCCGAAAATACTTGTCTTTTCAACAGACAAAATCTCAGACCCGGGCATTGACCAGGCGGGTTTGCGGAAGATCCATTACTCACCTTCGGTTTACGTGATCAGCATGCCCTGTTCTTCGGGTATCAAGCCAAAATGGATAGTGCAGGCCATTGAGAAGGGCTTTGACGGAGTGTTCATTGCGGCCGACGGGCATGAATGTTCATACAGCCCTCAATGTGCCGACTATACCAACCGCATCATCACCGAAGCACAGGAAATGATGAAAAGCAAAAGCATCAGTCCCAAGCGTATCCGTATGGCTGCCATTTGTTCGGTGTGTGCTGAACCTTTTGCCAGCCACATGGAAAACTTCTCCAGAATTCTTAATGAATTGGGCAGCGTTGCCGATGAATCAGCCAACACAATAAATTAATTATATTATGCAGGAAGAATCAAAAATATTCGACACCCTGGTCATCGGCGGCGGCATTGCCGGTCAGGAGACCGCGCTCAGTCTGGCCGAAATGGATTATCAGGTGTTGCTTGTCGAAAAAGACCTTTCTATAGGCGGCAAAATGATACAACTAAGCAAGGTGTTCCCTACGCTCGACTGCGCTGCCTGTATCACGACACCAAAAATGTCGGAAACAGCCAGGCATCATAACATATCGCTCAAGCTCAACACAGTAATTGATGATATCCGGAAAAATGGTGATGGCGCTTTTGAGGTTACTATCACTGAAAAACCCAGATATGTTGACCCTTCGCTGTGCACGGGCTGTCAGGAATGTGAATTTGTTTGCCCGCAGGTAATAAATGACCACTATAATTATAACATGGTAGGACGCAAAGCTATTTACATCCCTTTTAATCTGGCCAACCCCAAAATTGCTGCCATAGATATAGATAACTGTATCCATTGCATGCGCTGTGTGAAAGCCTGTGCGCCCAAAGCTATTAACTTTAAGGAAGAAGAACGTAAGACCACCGTCAAGGTAAAGTCGGTGGTGGTATGTACCGGTTTCCGCCTGTTCCCGGGAGCAGGTAAGCCCGATTACGGCTTTGGCCAATACCCCAATATTGTAGATTCGCTGCAGATGGACCGCCTGATAGCTCCCACAAGGCCTTTTAACAGTGTGGTGAG
>DAOOWO010000144.1:0-6642 GCA_035371225.1 Bacteroidales bacterium
ATTCGGCCGCAAACATGGCTTGCGATAAGGGGCGGTACCTGCCGCCGGGCAGGTATTCATTGGCTTTATCACCGAATACCCCGTAAAATGCATTTTTAGTAAAGATTTCGCCCATGCCCGAAAACCCTTTTTTTGTTACTTTGTTGTCGGTGATGATCAGTCCGTCATCCAGCGCAAAATCAAAGAAAAATGTGTTTGAGTATATCAGTATACTGATGAGAAGTATCCCCAGGTATTGCAGGCGTGATGCTGTAATGAAATTTTTTCGCGTTGGCTTGACAGCCTCCGTGGCTTTTTTTATGTTACTTTTATTTTGTTCGTGTTTTTTTGCTTTGGGCATGGTAGGCGGATTTACTCAAAATCGGTATAAAGCAAATATTTTTTACGGATCTTTTTATATTTTTCCAGTTCAGGCTGCCAGCTTTTACGGATGTCTTCTTCTGCCGCACCGCTGATGATCTGCTGTTTCAGGCTTGCCGTGCCAGCCAGGGGGTTAAAGAAACTATTAAAAAATTCAGTTTTACTGTTCAGTTGTTTGTACAATTCCAATAAGGGAAACAGATACAGTTTTCCATAGCCTTTGATATAATTGTTAGCATAATTGTGAAAATCAGAACCGTGACAAAGTTTTCCTTCGTGGGGCGGGTTTTTCGACATGCCTGGGATGCTCTGTGGTGTGAAGGAAAATCCGGTACTGTCGAGCAGTGGGTTTCCAATAATTTCGAAAGGGTGTTCGGTTCCACGTCCCACGCTTATACAGGTGCCCTCAAAAAGGCAAAATGAGGGGTACAGATAAATGGACTCCATACTGGGCAGGTTGGGCGAAGGTTTTACGGGAAGCTGGTAAAAATCAGTGTGACGATACGTATCCACAAGTACATATTTCATGGTGCACTGCAGACCGCCCTTCAGCCATTTTTCGCCGTTGATCATAAGTGCATATTCGGCAAGTGTCATCCCATGCACAATGGGGACAGGGTGCATACCCACAAAGGATTTATATTCTTTTTCAAGCACGGGCCCGTCAACATAATATCCGTTGGGGTTGGGCCGGTCGAGTACCAGAAAAAGTTTGTTGTTTTCCGCGCAGGCTTCCATCACATAGTGCATGGTGGAGATATAGGTGTAGAAACGCACACCCACATCTTGTACGTCGAAAATCACTATGTCCACATTGGCGAGGTCTTTGGCTTTGGGCTTTTTATTGGAACCATACAATGAAATGACGGGCAGTTTGGTTTTTTCATCCACAGTATTTCCAAAGGTTTCGCCCGCTTCAGCATCACCGCGGAATCCATGTTCGGGACACAAAACCTTTTTTACATCATAGCCGGCATGAACCAGTGAGTCAACAAGGTGCACATTTTTTATCATGGAGGTCTGGTTGGCTACAACGGCTATTCTTTTGTCTTTGAGCCAGGGAAAATAAACTTCTGTCCGTTCGGCGCCCACCCTGATATCGCCAGGATAGATATCGGTGCCGGTAACTTCGTTGATGATTTGCTGACATTTACTCGAGGCAGTGCAAAAACAGAAAAGAAATAAAACCGTGAGGCAGCGTAATAACTTCATATATGGAAGCAAGTGTTGGTTAAATGTTTACAGGCCTTATCAGTTAATGAATAAGGCAATAAATATTATGGAACTTATTACAGTTTTAAATACTTTTGCAAAATAATAAAATTTTCAGTTTGAATACCGAATTATTTATTGCCCGTCGCATCATTTCCAGGAATAAGGCAAATTTTTCCCGGCCCATTGTTCGCATAGGCATACTGAGCATTGCCTTAGGTGTGGCTGTGATGATAGTGGCTGTGGCCATTGTTACCGGTTTTCAGAAAGAAATTAGAAATAAGGTGATTGGTTTTGGCGGTCATATTGTTATTTCCAGCTATGATGAAAATGTATCGATGGAATCCTCGCCGGTAAGCACCAACCAGGCTTTTTATCCATCTATTGAGCAGGAAGACGGGGTGCGGCATATTCAGGTTTTTGGTACTAAGGCAGGGATTATAAAAACAGACGAAGAAATACAAGGAGTGGTGCTGAAAGGGGTAGGCAGTGATTTCGACTGGTCTTTTTTTAACGACAAAATTATCAGGGGGACTGCATTTCGTGTGAGTGATACCGGAAAAACCAATGATATTCTGGTTTCGGAGAATTTATCCCTGAAATTGAAAATCGATACCGGACAGTCGCTGCTGATGTATTTTATCAATCAGGAACAGGCTCAGCCGAGTGTGCGCAAGTTTCGGATTTCGGGGATTTATAACACCGGCCTGGAAGAATTTGACAAGGTGTATGTGCTGGGGGATATTAAGCATATACAGCGGCTCAACAACTGGGACTCCACTCAGGTGGGAGGGTTTGAAGTTCTCCTTGACGACTTTAACGAACTGGAGAAGATCACCGAATCGGTGTATAACAGGATTGGCTACGACCTTAACTGTAAAAGCATTAAGGAGATGTATCCCCAGATATTCGACTGGCTCGATTTTCAGGATGTAAATGTGACTATTATTATTGTGATGATGGTGATAGTGGCTGCTATCAATATGATTTCCGCCCTGCTTATTCTGATTATCGAGAAGACCACCCTGATAGGAATATTAAAAGCCCTGGGCATGCGAAACTGGAGCATCCGAAAAATATTTCTGTATAACGCCACTTATTTAATTTTCCGTGGCCTGATATGGGGCAATATTATCGCTTTGGTGCTTTGTTTTGTACAAAAGTTTTTTGGTTTCATCAAACTTGACCCTACCTCATACTATGTCACCGAGGTGCCTATCAACCTCGATATTCTGAATATCCTGCTGATCAATTTCGGGACGATATCGGTTTGTGTTTTTGTCCTGATCATACCTACTTATGTGGTAACCCGCATTACCCCGGTGAGGGCGATAAGGTTTAATTAAACGAAAAATTAGTTCTTGTTAATTCTGAAATACACTATATTTGCTTAAATAATTCTGAAATAAAAATCGTTTTATGGTTGCCGATTGAAATCTATCAATTATGCCTTATAAACAAACCCCTACCGAAAAAATCTATTATACCATTGGTGAAGTGGCCAAAATGTTTAATGTGAACACCTCGCTGATACGTTTCTGGGAAAAGGAGTTTGATATCATCAAGCCATTTCGCAACAAAAAAGGCAACCGTTTATTTACTAAAGCCGATGTGGATAATTTTTACATCATTTACCACCTGGTGAAAGAACGGGGTTTTACCTTGCAGGGAGCCAAAGATAAGATGAAAGAGAACAAAGTGGATACCATCAACAATGTGGAGGTGGTGGCCTCGCTGAATAAGATCAGGGATTTTCTGCTTGAACTGAAAGTGGAATTGGATTGATATTATAAAAAAAGGAGGGCAAATTCATGAATTTGCCCTCCTTTTTTTTGATAGAATATTCGGTATTATTTTTTCTTTGCTGTTTTTTTTGCAGCAGGTTTTTCTGTTTTTCCGAATCTGATGGAGGCCTGTGCTGCTGATAACCTTGCTATAGGAACGCGGAACGGAGAGCAGCTTACATAGGTTAATCCATTTTTGAAGCAGAATTCAACTGATTTGGGGTCTCCGCCCTGTTCGCCGCATATACCTACCTTCAGGTCGGGACGTGTAGCGCGGCCTTTCTTAACAGCCATTTCAATCAACTGGCCGGTACCTTCCTGGTCGATGGTCTGGAAAGGATCGGCAGCCAGAATTTTCTGGTCTAAATAGTCGTGAATAAAACCGTTGATATCGTCGCGGCTGAAGCCAAAGGTCATCTGTGTCAGGTCGTTGGTCCCGAATGAGAAGAACTGTGCTGTTTTTGCCATTCTGTCTGCCAGCAGGCATGCACGTGGTATTTCAATCATGGTGCCATACAGGTATTTGATTTCTTTTACTTTGTATTTTTTGCACACTTCGTCGTATACCCGGTCGGCAATTTTTTTGGTAACATCAAGCTCGCCCACTTCGCAGGTAACGGGTACCATGATTTCGGGGTGCGGGTGGTAACCTTCGTTGATCAGTTCCTGGGCGGATTCAAAGATGGCGCGGAACTGCATTTCGGATACTTCGGGGTAGGTAACGCTGAGACGCACGCCGCGGTGGCCCATCATCGGGTTGCTTTCGTGCAGACCTTCGCCGCGTTTGGCAATGTCAGCTACACTGATATTCAGTTCTTTAGCCAGTTCTGCTTGTTTGTCCGGAGTCTGAGGAACAAATTCGTGCAAAGGCGGGTCAAGCAGACGAAAGGTAACCGGCAGTTTGTCCATGGCCAGCAGGGTAGCCTTTATGTCTTTTTTTACAAAAGGATACAATTGGTTAAGGGCTTTAACGCGTTCTTCTTTGGTATTGCTCAAAATCATTTTACGGAGTGCGAGTAAGGGTTTTTCGGAACCTGCGCCATAGAACATGTGTTCGGTGCGGAACAGACCGATACCTTCAGCGCCAAAATCGCGTGCTATTTTTGCATCAGCGGGGTTGTCGGCATTGGTACGTACGCCCATTTTGCGGAAAGAGTCCACCATTTTCATAAAATGTTTGAAAAGAGGGTTTTCAGAAGCATCCATAAGTTTCAGGGATTTCTGATACACATGGCCTTTGGTTCCGTTGAGTGTTACCACATCGCCTTCTTTCAGCACTATGCTGGTGCCTTCCACTTTGGCGGTTTTTGTCTTTACATCCACATGGAGTTTTCCGGCACCGACTATACAGCATTTGCCCCAGCCACGAGCTACCAGAGCGGCGTGTGAGGTCATCCCGCCGCGAGCGGTAAGGATACCAACGGCAGCGCGCATACCTTCCACGTCTTCAGGGTTGGTTTCTTCGCGGATAAGAATTGCTTTTTTCCCTTTTCTTTCCCATGCTACGGCATCTTCTGCGGTGAATACGAGCTGTCCAACGGCAGCACCGGGACCTGCAGGCAATCCCTTTACCAGTGCGTCTAATTTCTTTTCTTCGGTGGGATCACAGATTGGATGCAGCAGTTCGTCGAGCTGTGCAGGATCAACGCGTAAAACGGCGGTTTTTTCGTCGATGAGTTTTTCTTTCAGCATGTCCATCGCCATTTTCAGGGCAGCGGTACCGGTACGTTTGCCAACACGGCACTGGAGCATATATAATTTGGTTTCCTGGATGGTGAACTCAATGTCAAGCATATCCTTGAAGTTCTTTTCCAGTATGTTGCGGATTTTGTCAAGTTCCTTATAGGTTTTTGGCATTTGTTCCTGCATGCTGTGCAGGTGTTTGTTTTGTTCGTTTTTGGTGTCGTCGTTCAGGGGGTTTGGTGTACGGATACCGGCAACCACATCTTCGCCCTGGGCATTGATGAGCCATTCGCCATAGAACAGGTTTTCTCCGGTAGCCGGGTTACGTGTGAATGCTACACCTGTTGCTGAAGAATCGCCCATGTTTCCGAATACCATGGCCTGTACGTTTACTGCTGTGCCCCAGTCGTCGGGAATACCTTCAATACGACGATATGAGACTGCTTTTTTGCCGTTCCAGCTTTTGAAAACAGCTCTGATGCCGCCAAAAAGTTGTTCTTCGGCATTGTCAGGAAATTCTTTTCCGAGTTCTTTTTTTACCTTTTTCTTAAATTCTGCGGCCAAAATTTTAAGATCATCAGCAGTGAGTTCGGTATCTTGTTTTACTTTTTTGGTTTTTTTATAATCGTTGAGCATGTCGTCGAGTTTCTTACGGATATCCTTGTCGAGGCCTTCGGCTTTATCCATAACAACATCGGCATACATCATAATCAGACGCCTGTATGAGTCCCAAACAAAACGGGGGTTATTGGTTTTTTTGATGAGTCCCGGAATCGTATCTGTACAAAGTCCGATGTTCAGAACAGTGTCCATCATTCCCGGCATAGAAGCGCGGGCTCCGGAGCGACATGATAACAATAATGGGTTGTTCTTATCACCATATTTCATTCCCATTTCAGCTTCAACTTTTTTCATCCCGGCCCAAACTTCTGCTGTCAGAGATTTGGGCAACTGACATTTATTTTCATAATAGTCAGTGCAACATTCAGTGGTAATTGAAAATCCTGCAGGTACAGGTAATCCCAGGTTAACCATTTCTGCCAGGTTGGCGCCTTTACCGCCGAGCAGGTTTTTCATATCTGCCTTGCCTTCAGCTTTTTTTCCGCCGAAATAATAAACATACTTTTTACTTTTTGTAGCCATTTTATTGTCGCTTTTGTTAATAATATATAGAAATTAATTTGTTTTTTAAGATTGTGTGCAAAGGTAACTAAATAATTTTTTTGAGTACAGAATTATACATAAAAAAAGCCGGACAACAGCCCACGAGTGGTCGGAAGATTTTTCTTCCGGCCTTTTTTGTAAGTAATCAACACCATTTGGTTGATATAAATAACAGATAAACAGATAATTAAGACGATATTTATTATATCTTTAATACTGATAAACTAATAATTATGTCAGTATTTAAGGAACACAAAATAAAAGTTAAACAATTGCTAGAGTTTATACCAGAAAGCCTGTTGGCAAATTTGTCAACGAATACCAATGTTGATTACTATGCAAAAGTATTGCATGGGAAGAAACTGTTTTACACATTAATTATTGCGATGCTCATTCTAATTTATAAACATGCAAATAAAATCGGGTATAAAACAGCTAA
>DAOOWO010000145.1:0-6623 GCA_035371225.1 Bacteroidales bacterium
GGAAGCCGGGCTTATGCTTCGGCTTCCTTTAAACTTTTACCGGACAACAGTGATTTTGAATACAAAAATAGGTATAAAAATAACAATTACAAGAATTATTTAATATTTATAAAATATTTTATCAATATCTTGTCATTTTATAATTTTTTATATCTTTAAACCGATTTAAATTATTGTTATCATAATTTCTTTTTATTAATTAAAACTATATGGTATGGCAAAAATTTTTACCCGCGGAATACTTATGGCGTTCGTATTGCTTGCCCTGGCTTATTCGCAGAGTATAGCACAGACCTATCAAAAGGTTTATCAGATTGGCAGTTATCATCACTTTACCGAAAGTGTGCAGCAAACCTCTGACGGAGGGTTCGTTTTCCAGGGATGGAAAACCGATGTAAACCTGCCGCCCATGAAAATGTCGCTGATAAAAACCGACGACCAGGGCGTGGTTACCTGGAAAAAGGAATATGGCAAATGTGTCATGTTTTTAGGAAGCTGTATCTCGCTCGACCCCACCGTTTCTTCCATGGGAGGCTGTGTGCAGCAAACTACTGATGGCGGCTATATTATGACCGGGAGCCTCGGCGACCAGATGGTGCTCATCAAAACCAACAGCACCGGCGCTGTGAGCTGGGCAAAGACATACGGCTCCGCCTCGTATGGCAAATATGTGAGGGAAACCAGCGATAACGGATTTATTTGTGTGGGTTATCAGGGCAGCAACGCCTATATCGTAAAAACAACCAGCGCCGGAGTAATATCATGGCAGCGCGCCTATCACCTGAGCACAAATTACAATGATGAGGCTATGGATGTGGATCAACTGGTCAGCGGCGATTATGTCGTTACCGGTTATTCCAGCACCATTTATAATCCAGGGGCTAATGCCGATACCACCTCTGATATTTTTCTTCTGAAATTAAACTCCTCGGGCACCCTGCAATGGGCAAAAACTTATGGCCAGGATGGCGAAAGTGAAGAAGGCCATTCCGTAAAACGCACAGCCGACGGGGGATATATAGTGGCTGGCCATACGTCGCAAACCGGCTCGGGCATGAGCGCTTCGGATGTGTTTTTATGGAAATTCAACTCTTCTGATGCGCCAGTGAGCCAGTATAGTTATAAGGTGGGCGGGTTTTTATCAATGGATATCAGCTTTGGTTATGCAGCCCAGCCGACTACCGACGGGGGCTATGCACTGTTTGGGGTTACTACGGGATTGGGTGCCAGCCTCTCATACTTCAGCAACTTTATGCTGAAACTCAACAGTACTTTTGATGTTGATTTTTGCAGGTCATACAAGGATTCTGTTTCCGGCATGCCCATCAGTATGGGTTATACCATATGGAATGATGGCAAACAGCTTGCCAACGGTGGTTACGTGGTGGGAGGCTGCGGAATGCTTTCTTCGGGTATGGGTCTGGGATATAAGATAATAAAAACCGATAATAATGGTTACAGCGGATGTAGCGAAAAAACTATAACTCCGGTACGCTCGGCTTTTGCTCCGGCTGCCGAAACGCTTACTCTCGCCGATGTGGCCACCGGATCGGCCAGCACAGCCAATATCTATGCCAGCGACCCAAGCGTTACTGTGGAGTCGGTTTGCGAAGGCACGCCATTGACAGCCGATGCAGGCAATAATCAAACAGTCTGCGTTAACCAGCCCGTTACGCTCGGAGGCAGTCCCACGGCTGATGGTGGTAATGGCTCCTATACCTATTCCTGGACACCTTCTACCTATTTAAATAATGCCGCTGTGGCCAACCCCACATGTACGCCCACCTCGGCAACCCCGGCAACTATTACCTACACGGTTATCGTAAGCAGCGGCACACAGACAGCCAGCGATGTTGTTACGGTAACCGTGAACACGCCCGTAACGCCGACATTCACTCTCCTGGGGCCTTACTGCGTTAATCAGTCGCCGGCGGCATTGCAGTCCACCTCGCTCAACGGGGTTCCGGGAACCTGGAACCCGGCAGCCATCAGTACCGCAACGGCAGGTACCGTCAACTATGTTTTTACACCTTCCGCCGGACAGTGCGCTACCACAGCGGGGATGCAGATAACAGTGAATTCCAATTTGCCTGTTGACATTGATATCGTTGCTAATCCTGCCGGTCCGATATGTTCGGGGACAACTGTGAATTTTTCTTCTACAGCAACTAATCCGGGGTCATCACCTACCTATCAATGGTATCTGAACAGCGCTTCGGCCGTGAATAGTTCTACGTATTCCAATGCCTCACTGGCCAATGGTGACAAGGTAGTGTGCCGGCTCATCTCCAATCTTACCTGTGCTTCCAATAACCCGGCATTGTCGGATACCATAACTATAACAGTAAATTCCAGCGGCGCCGCCGATATTAGTATTCAACCTTTTAATAATCCTGCCTGTACGCATACCCAGGTGTCGTTTACGTCTACAGCGGTTAACGGTGGCACCGCGCCGGCGTACCAGTGGTATATCAACGGAAATCCCATAACAGGCGCGACAAACAGCACTTACTCCACGCTCTCGCTGGTTACCGGCGATTTGGTACAATGCAGGCTCACTTCTAATGCTGCCTGTATATCCAATAATCCCGCATGGTCCAATACGGTGAATATGGTTGTAAGTCCTATTCCTATTGCCAATGCCGGCCATGATACAACTTATTATGGTACTCCCGTCATGATGGGGCACCAGAGCAACGGGCCAGGCACCATCACCTGGTCGCCCGCTGCGGGTTTGAGCAGCGCCACTATAGCACAGCCTTATGCCTCACCCACGGTAACAACCACGTATACGCTTTCCATTAACAATAACGGTTGTATCCAAACCGATCAGGCTACTATTTATTTCGGGGGATACGGGCATAATATTGCCGGCAGAACACGATATATGGCAAAAGCAACGGCGGGGAACCCTCCGCCCAGCAATCCAACGTATAACTCTGTTAAATTTAACATCAATAAAGTTATTGTGTGCTTAAAGTCATATCCGGCGGGCGCTGAATTGATGCGGGATACCAGCGATGCTTTGGGAATATATCAGTTTGCTAATGTGCCCGATGGAAATTATATTTTATCGTACGATAAATATACTGCCGATACCATGCAGGCCGCCAATGATGTAAGTGCCATTGATGTGGCTCTGATAAAGTACCTGATTGGCCAGGATACCCTTACAGATCCTTCCAGAAGTTTCACACCAAAACATAAAAGAGCTGCTAACGTGGATAATAGTACGGCCATCAATGCAATTGATGTTTCCAGGATAAAGGCAAAAGTTGGTTCTCCGTACGATCCTTCGAAAAATTTTCCGAAAGGAAACTGGGTGGCTTTTGATACTTTGGTTAGCGTTGCCGGCGCCGACCTGAACATAATCCTGAAAACCATTGCCTACGGCGATTATGATGCTTCGGCCACAAAATATAAAGATTCTGTAGCCAGTTGGGGACAGGCAAAGTCTATATCAGACAATATTATTGTTGCAACCGAAGAATCTGTTTCTGCGGGCAGCCAAAGTTATTTTGAAGTTCCGTTGCTGATGGGGGCAAAAATGAATGAGTTTTCGGCGCTGGGCATGGAGTTAACTTATCCCAGTCACAAGTACCGTTTGGTTAGTGCATACATGCCAGGTGCCGGTAAAAATAAGCAAGCAGTAAAGATAAATCCAACACTTGATGAAATTTTGGCTGAGGATAACGACCTGCTGGTTACCGAGCACGATGGAATAATCAGGGTGGTATATGCCACAACACAGCATTTTGATTTGGCCGCACGTGACGAAGTTATCCGTTTTGGGTTCCAGCCGGTTACTAATCCTGAGGAACTTTCTGGGATGGTCGATTTTGAAATGACTGGTACCGGAGTTATTGGCGATCAGTATGGAATGACAGATGAAAACGCGTACCTGATTTTACCCAAAATATTTTTTAATGCAAATATTGATGCCCCTGAATTAGAATTCACCGGTTTTCCCAATCCGTTTTGTAGCGAAGTAAATTTATCTTATACAATTCCTGAAAGCGGCACGGTAAAGTTGAGTGTATATAATTTATTGGGCGAACTGGTGGAAAAAATTGTAGAAGAAGAACAAAGTGCAGGGAATCATACAGTTATCTTTACCCGCGAAAACTTTCCCGACGGAATTTTTATTTTTAAATTAGAATTTTTTGGTTTGATAAAAAATAATTGTGTATTTTTGAAACTGAATAGTTATGGAATTAAATAATTATATAAATAAAAAAAATAAAAATTTATGAAAAGAAAAACTTTACTTTTAGCTTTTTTGATGCTGATGGGTGTCAGCACATTTTCACAGGTATGTCAACTGGGAACCGTATCTGGTGTTACCCAGGGTTCAACAGTTTCTGTTCCTATAACGATGACGGGATTTGACGAAGATGTTACAGCATTTATGTGGTCTGTTTCATGGGATCCTGCTGTATTAACTTATGTGAATGTTACCAACTGGTTCCCCGGAGTTACCGGAGTGGGAGTTTATCCTCAGGCAGCACCTAACGAAAACATTACAACTTTTGTTTGGGGTGATATGCCAGTTCCTATTAATGGCGTTTTGTGCAACGTTAATTTTACCTATATCAGCACTACTGGAGCTTGTACTAACGTATCCTTTGGTACTTATCCTACCGATACCCTTGTTGCCGATGAAATATATCAAACTTATGATGTAGATTGGATTAACGGACAAGTATGCGGTGTGGCTTCAGGCATTGAAGATAATGGCAACAATAGCCCCTCTGTGGTTATTTATCCTACCATTGCAAGAGAAAATGTAAATGTAAAATACACTATTCCTGAAAATGGAAGAATTACTTTTGGTGTTTATAATATGCTGGGTGACGAGGTTAGCAAAGTTACCAAAGATTGTACAGCAAATTTGCCCTCAACTCAGGAGATAAATGTTTCTGATCTGAACGCCGGAATTTATTTTGTAAAATATCATATTGAAACTCCCGGCATCAATACAGTTAAGACGGAAAAAATTACCATAACCAAATAAAAATAATTGTGTGATAGAAAAAAGCAGGGTGAACATCATCCTGCTTTTTTTTATGCTTTAAACGGGAATAACCTCGAGATGTAATGCGAGAGCGCGTGTTGTTTTAGGATATGAATGATTTCCTGCCTGTTTTCTTTCAGGTACCAGAAAAACAGCAGTTTTTGTTCGCGTTTTTCTTTTATATTTTTTGTTATAAAAAGTTTTTTTCCGGTATAAGGGTCTGTTCCTGTATAATACATAACTGACGAAAGAGTCATTGGAGTGGGTGTGAGGTCTTGTACTTGTTCCAACTGCAGACCGGTGTTTTTGGTTTCTATGGCACATTCGGCCATGTCGGCCAGGGAACAGCCGGGATGGCTTGAAATAAAGTACGGTATCAATTGTTGCTGCAACCCTGCCTTTTGCGATATTTTATAAAACTGCTCCTGCATTTGTTTGTACAGGGAATAGGACGGTTTTCTCATGATAGCTAAAATCTTGTCGGAGGTATGCTCAGGGGCTACTTTCAGCCGTCCCGATACATGGTTTTTAACGAGCAGGGTGAAGTATTCCGTGAGATGTTTCTCCTTATCTTCCTTAGGGTCGCGGCCAATAAATAAATCGTAGCGCAGGCCGCTGCCGATAAAAAGTTTTTTTATTCCTTTTACGGCGCTTACTTTTTGATAAATATCTATTATTGGGGCATGATTATCATCCAGGTTGGCGCATATCTTAGGATGAATGCATGAGTACCGTGAACATTTTTCACATATTTTGAGATTTGTTCCCTTCATCTTATACATATTTGCCGACGGTCCGCCGAGGTCGCTCAGAATTCCTTTAAAATCAGGCATGCGGTTCATCTGACCTGCTTCGTGCATTATGGATTTTTCGGATCGGCTGGCAACAAATTTTCCCTGATGCATGGAGATGGAACAAAAACTACAACCACCAAAACATCCCGTGTGGGTGTTGATAGAATGGCGAATCATCTCATAAGCCGGTATGCTGCCTCTTTTCAGGTAACGGGGATGTGGTATGCGCGTGTATGGCAGGTCGTAGGCGCTGTCGAGTTCGTTAGCGGTCATGGGTAAACACTGCGGGTTTACCACAATATATTTATTACCGCATGGCTGTATAAGGCGTTTTGCATGCAGTTTGTTCGATTCGGTTTCGATGATACAAAAACTCTCTGCAAACTTACTTTTATCCTTCAGACAATCTTCATAAGAGGGGAGTACGATAGAATTTTTATCTGCCATCAGTGCGCTTTGCTCAGTAATATAGGCTACCTGTGTTACATGGTGTGCTGTGTTAAAGTTGCCACCGTCCTGAAGGTGTTTTATCAGTTCTTTCAAAGGGCTTATACCTTGCCCGTAAATCAGCAGGTCGGCGCCGGAGTCAATCAGTATGGAGGGTTTCAAAGTGTCCGACCAGTAGTCGTAGTGAGTCAGACGGCGCAGCGATGCTTCCACACCTCCCAGCAACACGGGCACGTCGGGATATAACCTTTTGAGGATGTTGCTGTATACTACCGAAGCATAGTCGGGGCGGAACCCCGCTTTGTTTCCGGGAGTGTAAGCATCATTGCTTCGGAGCCGTTTAAAGGCGGTATAGTGGTTTACCATGG
>DAOOWO010000146.1:0-6604 GCA_035371225.1 Bacteroidales bacterium
AAAGATAAAAAAGTGTTATGAAGTTTTTGAAAAAATGGTATATTGTATTGTTGGCGGTTATTATCACTGAGATTGCTTTTGAATCATGCGACCGGCATTACCGTTACAAAAGGATGATCAAACGCAGACGTAGTGCTATTTCGAAAAGATATCATTCGCCTTATCAGAAAAAATTAAAGAAGAACATCATCCCCATCAATAAAAATTATATTATCAAGAACAAACGCAATACCCAGGGTGTGCCGGGATATGGCAACCGACGAAAATAAATTGACAAAAAAAAGAGGCTGAAATTCAGCCTCTTTTTTTTGATTACATCTTATTGAATCTTCATGATTTTCGACGAGAACGTATTGGTATCAGAAACCACTTTGAGCATATAATATCCTTTGGCCAGTTCATCGGCCAACGTGATGTGGATGTCATTACATCCCGGGTTTCTTTCAATGTCATTATTTTCATAAACCACCTTGCCTGTCAGGTCCACAAGCTGCACATCCACCGCCGAGGTATCGCTGGAATAAAAAACTATACGAAAATCATTAGTAAAAGGGTTAGGAAATACTGTCGTGGTATTTTCCTTATCAAAATTATAGATGGGGTCGCCTTGCAAAATAATATTGGCGGCAGCCAGGTTAGGAATACCATAGCCATAATCAGAATCGGGATTAAGGAATTTGCTTGACGAAGCCATCACAGCCTCCATGATTTTAAGGTTGCTTTTGTCGGGATGTGCCTGCCACAAACAAGCTACCGATCCGGCCATAACCGGCGAAGAGAACGATGTGCCGTTGCCCGACATGATGCTGCCGGCCATACTGGATACAAAAGTACCTTCGCCCATAGCACAAACCGATGGTTTTATTCTTCCATCCGCCGTTGGCCCGCGCGAACTGAAATCAGCAATTTTTTTGTTTTTATCAACGGCACCAATGGTCAGAATATTTTTGGCGTCAGCCGGCGCACCTATGTAATGCCAGTCATTATTACCTGAATTGCCGGCACTGTTGCACACCAGTATGCCTTTGGCTGAAGCCTTAGTGGCTCCTGACGATACCCGGGCCACGCCGCCATTCATATCCTGGTATGTATAGTTCCAATCAGGGTTATAAAAATCCGTATAACCCAGAGAAGAATTGATAACGTCAGCGCCCACACTGTCGGCAAATTCAGCCGCAGCCACCCAGTTGTCTTCCTCCACGGGATATTCACTGTCGGCATCTTCCGAACGCAACAACCAGTAACTGGCCTTAGGGGCTGTTCCCACCAATTGTCCCGGCACATTGCCTCCCATGATCGACAATACCATCATCCCATGCGTACTGCGTGAAAAAACATTGCCTCCGGGCTGAACAAAGTCTTTGGTACCCAATATCTGGTTGTTATACCAAAGGCTGTCGAATACAACGATAGAATCAACCCGATAAAAACCGGCGTCCAGAACGGCAATAACCATTCCTTCGCCGCAATAACCCAGATTATGCAGATAATCAGTAGCTATCATGTGTGCCTGGGTATAACCGTTTCCATAATCAATCCTGGCGGTGTTAACCAAAGAAGGCCCTTTCAACAAATAGTCACCCGTTTCAGCATTGTTCAGCCCCGCACTTTGACTGCCATCCATGGTATCCTTTCTTTTTTTCATTTTGACACCTTTTTTCAATGAGGATTCAGCCAGGGAATCAATACCAGCGACAAAAGGCAAGGCCCGTATCTTCGACAACACAGCGGTATCAGTGGTTTTAATGGTAACACAGTTAAACCATTTCGACACCGTAAACACCTCAGCCCCGGTATTTCTGACACTATCAATATACCACGAATTTACCGGCAGGTCTTCGGGGAGTACTTCAATATGCTGACGGGTACGACGTTCTATTGCCCGCTGTGACAGGTATGGTGAAGGATCATCAACCGTATAGGGAGTATTGTTTTTATCGGTAAAGGTAACCCTGTACTTGGAAACAACATACTCCTGTGCCTGGCCCGAAAACATCATCAGGCAAAATGCCATCGCAAAAAAACACTTACAAATTTTCATAATACTCAATTTCCGTAAGACTTCAATGTATAGGAATAATCAATTCCACTGGTTATGTTGCCCACGGGATCTTTAACTAATGATACATATTTTTTATATACCAGGCCAATGCCTGTAGCATAAACTTCTTTCTGGTAATCCTCGCCAATTATGGTATAGATGCTTTTTTGCAACACGGTGAGCGTAGAGTCCAGCGGAATATTGCCGATTGCGCCAGGTGTATGAATCGTTTCATACTGATATATCTGCTCTCCGAGAGTATTGTAAGTATTTCCATTCCACTGCTGAGATTCCCTGACCGGGAAAATAAGTTTTACCAGCCGGATATTTTCTTCCACCCGTTCGGCACAGGAAACCGTTCGAGTTTCAAACCACACATCCCTGATAACCCAGGCGGCGGTATCCGTAGAGCGCACATAACGTTCCAGGCGCTGGCTCGTCCTTCCTTCATTATCAACAAAAGTGGATTGAACATATTCTTTAACCTGAAAATTAAAAGAATCGATAGTTCCGGTAAAATCATTGTAGTTGATGGAATCCACGTCATATATTACCCAATGGCCTGTATTTACAGGAAAATACCTGTAGCCCATTTCCACCGGATCGGCATTTTGCTTTTTGCATGCAGCAAACAGAACTATGAGCAGCAATACAATGCCTATATGCGATAAATACCTCATAAAAAAACTTTAGGCGAAGTTACTAAAAATACATGAATTTCTGAACAAACTATTATGACAAAAAGGTAATTTTACCTGATAAGCCCTCCGCCTACCACATCATCACCCTGATATAACACTACGGACTGCCCTGGAGTAACCGCCGCAACAGGCTCGTCGAAAACCACATGTATCACATCGTCCGCCAGGGTAACGGAAGCCGGCATACCTTTATCTTTATAGCGTATCCGGCAGATAATATGGTCCATCTTCGAAAAATCGGCGTATTTCATCAGGTTGATGTGTTCGGCGTATAGTTCTCTGGTCAGGAGTTTTTCCCGTTCAGCAAGCACTACGACATTTTTTTCGGCATCGATGCGGGCTACATACAGAGGATGCCCCACGGCCACGCCTAATCCCTTGCGCTGCCCGATGGTATAAAATGGGTAGCCGTGGTGTTTTCCCAAAATTTTCCCCTCAGTATCAATAAAGTCGCCTCCCTCCACTTTTTCTTCCAGACCTTTGGTGTGTCTTTTCAGGAACCCGCGGTAATCGTCGTCGGGGATAAAACATATCTCGTAACTTTCAGATTTTTTAGCAATCTTAAGCAACTTATGTTGTATAGCAATTTCTCTTATATGGCCTTTTTCATAAGTCCCCAGCGGTAAAATAGTCCGGCTAAGTTGTTGCTGGCTCAATCCCCACAGCACATAACTCTGGTCTTTATTATTGTCGAGACCTTTGCGCACAAAATACCGGCCGTTTTCGAAACCGATACGTGCATAATGTCCAGTGGCGATATATTGGCAGTCGAGTTCATCTGCCCGCTTCAGCAAGTCTTCCCATTTCATCAGCTTGTTGCACAACACGCAAGGGTTTGGCGTTCGTGCCGCCAGGTATTCGCTGATGAAGTTGCTTATTATTTTTTCTTCAAATTCCTTCCTGAAATCTGCCACATAGTGCGGAAAGCCAAGTTCCACCGCCACTTTGCGGGCATCGTTAATAGCGTCGAGGTTGCAGCAACCGCTTTCCGGAGCGGCGCCTCCCGCAGACTCATAATCCCAGACTATCATAGTAACGCCCACCAGATCGTAGCCCTGTTCCAGGAGCAGTATGGCGGCCACCGTGCTGTCTAACCCGCCGCTCATGGCGAGCAGTACCCTTTCTTTATTATGCATCTTATTCATATTTCATCAGAGAGGCCCACGACATAAAACCTTCAAGCTTGTCGGGGTGCACCTTTACAGGCCGGCCCGGGTCGGGATTAAGTACTATTACAGGATTTTCTTTTGAAAACAATTTTCTGTCTTTGAGCGACCACCGTGAAATAAGAAAATCAGGACTGATTCTGAAAAAATTAAACTGATCCAGCAATTGCTCAAGCTCATTAAGCGTAACGGTACTAAGTATTTCTTCTCCCGAATTTTTTTTGACGTGACATCCATCTTTATCCGAAAAACAAAAGGCGATGTCTCCCACCACCAACCAGTTGCCTGCGCTGCCTTTGACAGGCACCAGAAGTTCTTCTTTCGCCAGGGCTCCGTTGTTATAAGTCAGTTTTCTGCTTCCCAGGCCGTTTTCGTTGAAAAACATCCACTCGCCCGACTTACGGTCGTTTTTATAAATCCCAGTATAGAGTATCTTTCCGGAGCTATAAAAAAACTGAAACTTTCCGTTAAGCTTATTTTGCTGATACACACTTTTTGTTTTTACTACGCTGTCGGCATAAAACTCCAGGCATTCGCCTTCCAGCATATTGTTTTTGTAGTTTTCTGTCTTACTGATTTTCCCGTTGTCGTAATAATATTTCCAGACGCCCTCCCTGATGCCGGTTTTATAGTTCTCTTCCGAAATCTTTTTCCCGTTGGTGCCGTAATAAATCCACAATCCGTCCTTCTTTTTGTCAACAAACAGGCCTTCAGCATTTTTCATTCCATTGCTGAAATACATAACTGTTTGCGCTTTCCTACCGCTGTCGGCATACACAGTCAGGGCTTTGATTTTTCCACCAGGATAAAAATATTTGAATTGTCCGTCGGGCTTATCGTTGATGAAAGTACCTTCGTACTTCAGGGTATCCCCGGCATATTTTTTCCAGGGGCCCTGCTTGCGTCCCAGCGAATCAGTTATATTTATAGTCTGGGCATTGAGTATTCCGCATATTAAAAAGAAAAAAACGGCAATAAAAAATCTTCTATTCAGGATTGTTTTCATAAATAAAATCAGCTAATTCTTTCAGGTTATTAAAAACGTAATCGATCTCAAATTTATTATTTTGTATGATATGTTGGTCGGAGCCGATATACACAGCCACCATACCCAAACGAGCAGCAAATTCCATATCACTCAGGGCGTCGCCCACCATCACTGACCTGGCAAAACTAATTTCCGGAAAGTCTTTTTGAGCCTGCAGGGCCATGCCCGTGCGAGGTTTGCGGTTGGGACTGCCTGCAGAGGCCAGATCGGGACAGTGAAATATTTTATTGATAAAGCCGCCTTCAGCTTTTATCGCCTGGCACATCTGGCTGTGAATAGTATCCAGGTCGGCCTGACTCATCAGGCCTTTGCCAATGCCCTGCTGATTGGAAACGATGATAATCCTACCAAAAAACTTTCTCAACCGCGCCAACGAAGCAGCGGCAAAAGGAAGAAATTCAAATTCATCCCACGACTTCACATAATCATCGGGAAGCTTTTTGTTTATCACGCCGTCGCGGTCGAGAAACAAGGTCCAGGATTGAGGGTTGGCAATATGCGGAAACATTAAAAAGAAGTAATTTGTGTTTGTTTTTTTTGTTTAAAAAGCACTCGAATCAGTTGAACCAAAGTTTTTTTGTGTGACAAAATTCATTGTTTCTGCAGGCCGACAGGAACATAAAGCAATTCATGGTGGTCATTGATTGTCTTTTGTTCCAAACATCTCTTCTTCCACCCCCTGACAAATAATATGCCCAATCAATATGTGTGCTTCCTGTATTCGCGGGGTTTCGTCCGAAGGGACGTTAACAAGATAATCGACCAGGGTTTTCATCTTTCCACCCAAGGCTCCGGTGAGTCCCACTGTGTATAAGCCCGCTTCTTTGGCTGCTTCCACGGCCTTGACAATATTGGGAGAATTTCCCGAGGTGGAGATGGCTATCAGCATATCGCCGGTTCTTCCTTTGGCTCTGACCAGACGTGCATACACCTCGCCAAATGAATAATCGTTGGCCACCGAGGTAAGGTACGAGGAGTTCACGTGCAGGGCTTCGGCATCCAGGGGCTCCCGGTCAAGCAAAAAACGCCCCGACAGCTCCGCGGCAATGTGCTGGGCATCGGCGGCACTGCCTCCGTTGCCGCACAAAAGTATCCGGCCCTTGTTTTTCAGCACCTCCGCAACTTTGACGCTAATTTCAGCAAGGCCAAGTAAAAGATCATGATCGGCCAGCAGGCGTTGTTTTACCTCAATAGATTCCGTTATGCATTGTTCTATATTCATAACCATAATTTATGAAGCAAAGATATTATTTTATCAGCTAATCATCGAATAAAAGTCTTCTTCGGAAATGATGGCAACGCCCAGCGATTCGGCTTTTTTCTTTTTTTCGGGCCCCATTTTTTCTCCGGCCAGCACAAAATCGGTTTTTGCAGAAATGGATCCCACATTGCGGCCGCCATGCTTTTCTATCAGGGCCTTCATCCCGTCGCGCGAGATGGTGAACACCCCGGAGACTACAAAGGATTTTCCGGCCAGCTTATCCGACAAAAGCGGTGTTTCTGATTTTTGCATTTGAAACTGAATGCCTTGTTGTTTCAGGCGTTCAACAGTTTTTATGTTGACCGGATTGCTGAAATATTTGATGATACTGCCGGCAATGATGTCGCCAATTTCTTCGGCTTGTTTCAGATCGTCGAAACCGGCTTT
>DAOOWO010000147.1:0-6550 GCA_035371225.1 Bacteroidales bacterium
TTTTTTTAAAAACTTATTAACAAAAAATTTAATATATTAATTAAGGATAAGTTAATTGTATTATATATAGGGGAATATATGTTGATATAAAAATAATAAAATATAAAAAATGACTGGTTGCTGTTTTTTTGGCTAAAGCTTATTATATATGGAAAAGCCTGGCTGCATTAGCTGAAGTTACATGCGCAACTTCATTAGATGTTGTATTTAATATTTGGGCTATAAATGAAGCAATTTCCGGAATATGTGAACTTTCGTTACGTTTTCCGCGGTAAGGTACCGGTGGAAGATAGGGAGCGTCGGTTTCCAATACCAGGTTATCCAGTCCGAAATGCTGCACCACAGCAGCCATCGAAGAGTTTTTATAAGTTACCACACCGCCTATTCCCAGGTAGAAACCCATATCAATAACCTGCCGGGCTTCGTTTATATTTCCGGGGAAACAGTGAAAAACACCGGTTAATCCCCGGTGGCAATATTTTTTTATAATGGGAAATATTTCATGAAGTGATTTACGGGAATGTATTACCACGGGTAAGTTGTAGCGTAGCGCAAGTTCCACCTGAAAGGTAAAGGCCTCAATCTGTTCATGTATAAAAGTTTTGTCCCAATACAGGTCTATGCCCGTTTCACCAATTCCGTAAAACTTCCCGGAAGTGATAGCTGTTTCAATTTCCTGCAACCCGGATTTGAAATCTTCTTTTACCGATGTAGGGTGCAATCCTATCATTGGAAGACACACTTCGGGATATCTGAAGTGCAGTTCCATCATGCTGTTTCTGCTGCTGCTATCAATGTCGGGCAATAGAAGTTTTGTAACTCCCTGTTCGATAGCCCGCCGGATAACATCATCAATATCTTCAGAAAATTCTTCAGCATACAGATGGGTATGGGTGTCAACAAAAAACATGGGGTATGGCGATTGACTCCGGCTTATTTATTTGCTTCTGAACAGGCCGTATTTAAGGATGCAGAATAAAGCCCTGAATCCGTCTTTCCAATTTATTTTTTTCCCTTCGGCATAAGTACGCCCGTAATAGGAAATACCTACTTCATAAATTCTGATGTTTTTTATACGGGCAATTTTAGCAGTAACTTCGGGTTCAAAACCAAAACGGTTTTCGCGCAGGGTTATGCCCTGGATAAATTCCCTCCGGAACAGTTTGTAACAGGTCTCCATGTCCGACAGGTTGAGGTTGGTAAACATATTGGAAAATGCGGTGAGCATGCGGTTTCCGATGGAGTGCCAGAAAAACAGTATGCGGTGCGGCTTTCCGCCAATCAGTCGCGAACCATAAACCACATCGGCAAAGCCAATGATTATCGGACGGAGCAAAATGTTATACTCTTCAGGATCGTATTCAAGATCGGCATCCTGAATAATTAAATAGTCGCCCGTGGCTTTTTTTATGCCTGTGTGCAACGCGGCACCTTTGCCCGCATTTTTTTCATGCCTGAAATATTGGATATTCAAATCAGGATGAGCCTGCTGATATGCATGAATGGCTTCTTCCGTATTGTCTTTTGAACAATCGTTGACAATGATAATTTCTTTTTCGATGTTGTCGGTAAGTCGTACCGCTTTGATTTTATCGAGAATCAGATGTATTGTCTTACCTTCATTGTAGGCAGGAATTATTACAGATAATACTGTCATACTGCTATTTTTATTTCACAAAAATATCAATAATAATATTTCACCACGATTATCGGTAAAATAATTATTACATAATTTCGTTCGTATCTTTGCCTAAAATTAGCGTGGATGCATAAAAAACACCGTATATTTTTTCTTCTGGGACTGTTGGGTATCTTTGCCTTGTTTTTTTTATACCTTGCCTATTACCATAAATATAAGCTTTTTGCACCTAAACCTCCGGTGCTTTCAATAAACATCCCTGTGGCTGACAGACCGGCCTTCCCAAACACTTTCTTTTATGATTTCGAAAATTTACATGGCTTGGAGAACCTTACCGCGGAACGCTCTTTCAGCGGCCAATACGCGTTAGAAGTAAAAGGAAAAAGAAATGCCACACCTCCGGTTCAAATACCACTTGATAACAATTTGGAGGAAACCGGCGAAGCTCATTTTGGCGCTTGGATATGTAAAGCCGACACCTCGGAATGTTTGAAAGGGTTACTTGTGTTTCAAATTGTTGATAAATCAAACAAAGTAAAGTATTCTGCGCTGTCAGAAGTTGATGACCAAACATGCGGCATAACTTCGTGGATTTATGTGTGCGGAGAAGCCGGGTGGGACACAAGTAAAGTTTTACCGGGCGATCTTGTAAAAGTTTATTTCTGGAATAATACTGATAATACCGTGTATATTGATGATATCCATGTGGTTTTTGGCCGGCAGTTTATCCGGGGTCATCAATCTCTGGCAGATAATTTTGTAATCAGGAGTGATACGGGCATGGTTAAAAATTTGCCGCCGTATCCCCCGGTTTTTTTTCATCAGGAGATAACCGGAAATGTGAAAAATAAATCGGTATTCAGTTCCAACGGAAAAGATTCGCTGGCACTGTCTGCTACTGATACTTTTTGCAATGGGAATTATCTCGGAAATAGCGTCAATTGTGAGCAGATACTGGTAATCAGAAAAGGAGTGCCCCTGGCTTTGTTGTGGTACGATAAAGTCAATAATCAACTGCGGTTTGTTCGGATGGCACCCCCAACGCAGGCTGCCATTGACAAGATGAGCATTTATACAACAGCAGATATTGATGGCGATAATGCCGACGAACTGATCACTTATTCTGATAGAAAAAAGCCGTTTGTAACAGTGTATAAAATTCTCGCAAGGCAGCCTTACATCCAACTCCTGGAGTCAATCGATATCCGGCAAAACGGCCTTGCTGCTGATATTATTCAGATGCAGCCCTATAAATTCGGAAACAAAAGAAACAAAAGCGTTATATTGCTTGACAATACTGGTGTTATACACTTATTGTGTGTTGAAAAAAATAGCTTATCACTGCGTCAATGGCAAAAAATACCGGAGGCAAATACCGCGAAATATTCAGGCACTATTGTGTGTGGCCATTTTATCATCGGAGGAACGAATGATGATGTGCTGCTTTTATATACAGAAAAAAAATCCGGAAGATGTTTTTACAAAATTTATTGTAATAAGCCTGAAGCAGGTTTTAAATCCCGGATAGAAGGTGCATTTGATAATAAATGCGACACATTGTATCCTGATAACACATACTATGTTTGTGATATCAATAACGATGGCATTGATGAAGTAATGTCTTTTTTCAACAGGTGGAGGTATGATGCCAAATTGGTTTCGTTTGGCAACCAAGGCTATGTGATACATGCAAATATTGATTTTGCCGGATATCCGAATGATTTTAATCCGAAATATTTTGGGAAACTCTCATTGGTAACAGGCAGATTTATTGAGAAAAACAATACTTCAATTTTCCTGACTTGCGGCCATGCGTTATCTGACGACTCATTGTTTGCATGTATGACTCCTTACACAGGGATTTTTAGTTATAAAAAGTTTTAATTGTCTATGTTGCGTTTTATAAAATACCTGCTGAGCATTATTATGGTTGTGACTGTATTGGTCTTCTCCGGATGCAGCGACCAAAAACTTCCCCACGGGGATTTTGATGTGAAAGGTTTTGCCACTCTTACTAACTGGAATGTTTTTGACAGCAGCCAAGGCCCCCAAAAGATAATTTACCTTGATTATGCCAACGCCATAAACGGCTTTGCCATCCCATCGGTGCGGCAAACAGACGATGGCTATTTTCATTTCGAGTTTCTGCTCAGGAACCTGTCAGGCACCGACCAAAAGTTTTATTATAATCTTTATTACCAAAATGAGAGTTATAAATTTCCCGAATGTGTTGCCGGTAGCCAGCGCGAAAATGTTTTTGCCGGTGAAAATTTTTATGGCAGCAGGAGTGCCGAATTTCCTGGTTTTGCCGAAACATGTGTAATACCTGCCGACGACAAATACCACAAAGTGGCCTTCAGTATTCGGATTGAAGGAAACCCGCGTAATGAAAAAAGGTACTTCGACAACAATATTAACCAACGATGGAAAAGAAATCCCCGGACAGGGGAGTACAGTTTTTTGCTGGTAGTTAGTACCAAAGACAACCTCGATAACAATGTAATACCTGATTACATAGCCGATGTTTGTAAGCAACACGACAGTGTTTTTCATAATCCATTTTATTTTTATCTGTATGGAGAAGGAAAAAAAATCAAAAACCTGGCTGCTTTATTTTCCGGAAGTGTTCTTAGGGTGGGTGCACGGCCTGCCCTAACTGGTGGTATTTATGTCAACCCAGCGGATTTCGATGCTGAAAAATATTTGCCTTCAACGGGAAAATATTGCAGCAGCAGTGATGAATTGTATAATAATGCTCCCTTAAGTACTTTTGTAAGTTATGTAGACACCTCCTCAAGGTTTTTAAACATCCCCGTGCTTGCAGATGTAATCAATGAAAATTATTCTCTGCGCGACTATAACTGGAACCGTACTTTTCATAAGCAGGAAGAAATGGTGCCTACAAAACCCGGCAATACCGATTGCCCGTGCAGCCAGCTTTCCGTTGATACGGTGGAGGCCTCGGTTATTATGAAAAACGAAGCCACTCGTCCCGGCGAATGGAAAAAAAAGAGTATTGGCGTGATGACACGACACGGCTTTACCTACGGAAAATATACTGTAAAAGTGAAAATGACCGAATTGCTCAACAGGGCCGGGGTATGGAATGGTATCACCAATGGGATTTGGCTGGCATCGCAGAAAAACGAGCCGTGGAACAATTGCCGCAAATGCAATAAAAAAGGATACCTTCACAACTATTGGGGCTCTGGAAAAGACGACAGGTCGGACTATACAGGCTATTCGGAGATAGATTTTGAAATACTGAAAACCGTGAGCTATTGTCCTTCCTATCAGTTTCCTCCCACCTATTATTATCCGGTGGCTAACCGTTACCGTGTAGCCGACTGGCATATTCCCCTCCCTAAGGCCTTGCAGCCCGATTCAGCCAAAATCATGGTGTGCTGTACCAATTGGGATATGGCCTGCCCCGATCCGCAAAATTATGATGTGGGATGTAAACCTGTAAATTACGGCAATCAGACTTTTTTTGCCCATCGCTGGGACTACTGGTACAGATCCTTGACCATTCGCACGCCGGCTTCCGACAACGAATTGTTTGCCTCTGTATATTATTATTTCCAGATAGAATGGAAACCTGATGAAATTATCTGGCGGATAGGCCCCCGCAAAGATAACCTGACCGTGGTGGCTTATATGAACAGCGACATTACCTGTATTCCCAACAACCAGATGATACTGATAATCTCGCAGGAGTTTCATGATACCGCCTGGTGGCACGGCAGTCCTTTTCAGCAGGGATTTATTCCGTTTCCCAAAAAAGATTTGAGCGGGATTATTTATGAAATAACAATAGAATAATTGTTACGATCAATCAACGCTCCAAACCGGACCGTCTTTCGTGTCTTTAATGTTGATTTTCAGCTCCTGTAGTTTATTCCTAATCAGGTCGGAGGTGGCAAAATCCTTTTTTGCTTTTGCTTCCTGCCGCAACGAGAGAATGATATTCATCAAGTCATCGGTAATCTGCACGTTTTGTTGAACGGGCTCTTTCACTATGCCCAATATGTCAAATAATATATTTTCAAAATCGGCGATAAACTTATCCTTGTCAGCCTGGCTGATAGTAGACTTGTTTTCCTTAAGCGCATTTGCCCATTTTACCGATTCAAATAATACCGCGATAGCCACCGGGCTGTTAAAGTCATCGCACATTGCTTCGTAGCATTTTCCCCGCAAACCGTTGATATATGTTCCCAGTTCCGTCCCTGTGGTCTCCGAAGTTTTTATTTTTTCCAGGTCAGCCAGCGCACTTAACAATTTTTTTAGTCCTTTTTCTGAGGCTTGTATGGCTTCATTGGAAAAATCGAGGGTGCTCCGGTAGTGGGCCTGAAGAATAAAAAATCTTATGCTCATTGGAGAATAGGCTTGCGTAAGTAAAGGATGATTGCCGGTAAAAAATTCCTCAAGAGTAATAAAATTGTTCAATGATTTTCCCATTTTCTGACCGTTGATGGTTATCATATTGTTGTGTATCCAGTATTTGCAGGGATCAGTGCCATTGGCTGCCGTGGATTGGGCAATTTCCGATTCGTGGTGCGGAAATACCAGGTCCATGCCACCGCCATGAATATCAAATTGCTCGCCAAGGTATTTAGCACTCATGGCCGAACATTCCAGGTGCCATCCGGGAAATCCTATGCTCCACGGTGAGTTCCACCGCATGATATGTTCGGGGCTGGCTTTTTTCCAGAGTGCAAAGTCGTACGGGTTTTGTTTCTCTTCCTGCCCATCCAGCTCACGGGTGTTGGCTTGCAGCTCTTCCAGTACCCTGCCAGAAAGTTTCCCATATTGGTGGCTTTCATTGAACTTTTTAACGTCGAAATATACTGAACCGTTGGAGACGTATGCATACCCGGCTTTCAATATCTTGTCCACCAGCTCCATCTG
>DAOOWO010000148.1:0-6508 GCA_035371225.1 Bacteroidales bacterium
ATCAACCCTGGGAAACCACGGTGCTACTGACAGCCGAACAAACCGACACCCTGCATCCGACGGTAACTTATTATGAAAATAAAATCCACTGGAAAGAAGATTTTGAAACTGCCGGAATGACTCTGTTGAAATTTACTAACAGCGACACCAATTTTATACAAACACAGGACAGTGCCCTGGTTTTTGAAGGCGCCAGTTCGGGTGTCGCAAACATGGATGCTACCGCACCATATCTTTTAAGTGTCTCTGACCAGATTTACGAAATACCGCAAAACCAATCACCGGTTTTTCTTGAACTCAATTATAAAACCAACGCACCCTTAGCCATCGGCCTGTTTGCCGTATTAAACACCGGCATGAACAACCGTATTGATGTGATGGTCCTTAACCCTAATACAACATGGAATAAAATATACATAAATCTCACGCCTGCTGCTAATGTATCGTCCAATGTGGCAGGGTACAAAGTATTTTTCGAAAGTTACAAACCCGAAAATCAGGCATCAGCCGAGGTTTTGCTGGATAATATAAAATTGCTTTACACCGAATGAACGTAATGAACAAAAAGCTACAGGTAATTAAATATGTCGTTTCGGATGTATTATCGGCTGCATCAGCGTGGATACTGTTTTTTATTTTCAGAAAATACCATATCGATCACCATGTTTTTGACCACCCCGATTTGGTTTATGGAGATAAAAACCTTTACATCGGACTGCTTTTCATTATCTTTTTCTGGGTACTGCTGTATTTTATCATCGGCACCTATCACAAGATATTCAGAAAATCGCGATTAAAAGAACTCGGACAAACTTTTACTATCTCCATTATTGGTATGGTGGTGATTTTCTTCCTGTTCATACTCGACGACCAGGTGGTTTCCTACAAAAATTATTACCTGTATTTCGGTGTTATTTTTGGATTGCATTTTACTTTTACCTATTTCGGCCGCCTAATATTATCATCACAAACCGCTTACAAGGTACACCACAAAATCATAGGATTTAATACCTTGCTGATCGGCAGCAACGGCAATGCTACAGCAATATATAACGAGATTGAAAATCAATGGAAGTCATCGGGTAACAAATTTATTGGTTTTGTGGATGTGCACAATGGCGACCACCATCCCATGAAAGCGTTTCTTCCACACCTTGGCAGTTATAAAAACCTGAAAAACATTATCATCGAATACGGCATAGAAGAAGTGATCATCGCCATTGACAAAACAGAACGTTCTTTTGTAGAACAGATTATCTCGCTTTTGGAAGACACTCATGTGGTAATAAAAATCACTCCCGACCTTAAAGATTTTTTGCTGGGCAGCGTAAAAATGACCTCTATCTTCCATGCCCCGCTGATACAGATTTCGCCCGAGCTAATGCCCGCCTGGCAGCGTTACATCAAACGAATTATTGACGTTGCCGGGTCGTTGTTTGCAATGGCATTACTTCTGCCAATTTATATGCTGGTTGCCCTGGGGGTTAAATTATCATCCAAAGGGCCGGTGTTTTATTCGCATGAACGCATTGGTCTCCACGGCAAACCATTCACTATGTACAAATTCAGGTCGATGTATGTTGATGCCGAAAAAAACGGACCGCAACTTTCCAGTAAAAACGACCAGAGAATCACTCCTTTCGGCCGTTTTATGAGAAAAGTCCGCCTGGATGAAATACCACAGTTTTATAATGTGCTCACAGGAGATATGTCGATTGTGGGCCCGCGCCCCGAACGGCTTTACTACATCAACCAGATTATACAAAAAGCTCCGCATTATAAGCTGCTGCACAAGGTAAAACCAGGTATCACTTCGTGGGGGCAGGTAAAATACGGATACGCCGAAACAGTTGACCAGATGATAGACCGTCTGAAATTTGATGTGTTGTATATAGAAAACATGTCGCTGGCTGTGGACTTCAAAATTATGATTTATACAGCGCTGATTATTTTGCAGGGGCGGGGAAAATAATTACAGTTCTCCGTTTTCGATCATCACCATAATCTGTTCAATATCTTTATCAGCGCCAAAAGGATCGTAGGTAGATTTAAGGTTGTAACCAAAAAATCGTCCGAAAGTCTGATAAAATGTTGCCACTATTCCTCCCCGAAATTCTTTTATTATATCATAAGAAGAAGACCCGGTTTCGCGGTCGATCAATTTGATGAGTATCTCACCCTGGGTGGATGACATATTTTTTATATCATCTTCAAATTGAGCTTTCAGTTCGTCTTCAGCCTGTTTCATCAGCCGTTTTTTCTCTCTCTTACTGCTGGCCTGACTGATAAGATAGTTAAACTCCTGCACCTTGACAGTGACAATTTTTGCATAAGGATACACTTTCTTTACATGATACACTAGTTTGGAAAAACGCAGGGCTTCATACTTGCTGGCAAAGATTACCGGACCAAAAATTTTCACTTCTTCGAGAGCCAGCACAGGTAAAGTATCGCCGTTGATGACAATGGCACGGGTTACCACACTGCTGGTATCCTGCGAAAAAACAACCTGTGCAGAACCTACGACAACAAACAATATCAGAATTACAAATTTTTTCATGACTTCAAGACTCTGGTTTAAATTGACAATTTTTATGCCAGTAATACGGCTAAAAAAAACGCCTGATACACCTCAGTTTATGCGAATATGCACCAAGGTACTTATTAAATATTCCTTCGTGATCGATGTCATCAATACGCACCCTGCCCGAAGCATGAATAATTTTTTGACCGGAGAGTATAATCCCCGTGTGAATAATCCAGTTTTCAGCGTTTTCAAAAAAAGCCAGGTCGCCGGGCAACGCTTCCTCAACAAAATCCACAGCGCTTCCCTGCAGTGCTTGTTGTGCAGCATCACGTAACAATGCGATACCACACAATTTCATCACCACCTGAGTAAAGCCCGAACAGTCAATTCCAAAAGGCGACCTTCCCCCCCACAGATAAGGAGCATTAAGAAATTTAAGTGCATAACCAGTGATAAGGCCGGCATCCGGCATTACCGAAAATTCAGCATAGTTGCCGTCAAAGAAATATTCATGTCCGGCTATTGGCAGCTTTTTTTCATTCAGGCCAGGTAAACTGCTGCCTATCACAACAGGATAAGACAACCCGAGAGTTTTATCGCTGATAATTGCCAGTGTATCAGTCACCACCGTTTTAGTATTATTATGAAGTTTCTGAAAATCATCCTCCGTAAGCAAGCAACATTGTTTTTTGTCGACCCAGCCTTCATAATTATCATAAGCCATGATTATTTTGCTCCACGAATTTCTTGTTTCGGCAATTTGAAACAATTCTCCAAACAAGAGCTGTGAAACGATTTCAGAAGTATCTGCAGGTTCTGACCGAACCGGTACCACGCTTAAAACACAAATTCCGTGTTGCATAATTATTTTTTAAACATTGTTTCGTATCAAATTCAGCCTTCCAATGCCCTGTTCAGAAAATCGTTCAACGGCTTCATGGCCTTAAACACTTTGACGACATAAGGCACCAACTCCTTTTCATCAAGCAGCAGAGGATCATACCGGTGCAAGGCCAGAAAGTCTTTCAGCCTGAGGTAGCCGGCCCCCTCAAAATCCCGGGGAAAACCAGCGGGCACTTTTTGCAGGGTATCGCCGGAAACTTCGCCAAAGAGTTTCCTGAAGTTCTTTTCATCAATGATTTTCCTGAACTCATCGAAATTATAATAAACTTCATTTCGTAATAATTTCAACATAGGGGCCGGAGGCATATACACTCCTCCGCAAAGAAAACAATTTCCGGGCTCCAGATGGAAATAATATCCGGCATTGTTCACCTTTTTTCCGTATAAATTCATATACGCGCCAAAATTTGTCTTGTAAGGAGATTTATCTTTTGAAAACCTCATATCCCTGTATATTCTGAAAATACAGTCTTTGGGGTTCAGCATCCTCACTCCTTCATCAAACACAGAAATTTCTTTGTGCAAGTTCGCTATTATATTAAAAAAATCCGCCAGGGCCTTTTCATACGCTGATTTATGATTTTCAAACCATTCGCGATTATTATTTGCCGACAAATCTTCTAAAAATGCAATAATTGTAGTAATCATTTTTTAAAAGAGATAAAAACGAACAAATTTATTTATTATTTTTACAAAATACTTCTATAAAAATCATTCAGACAAAAATAAGACCGATTAGCAAGTCTTATAGTTTTTTTATCGTTGTATTATACAGTATAATAAAATCATAAGAAATTATGTTACATTATAAAAAATTACTCCTGCTTCCTTTTTTTCTATTTCTTATTATTCATAACTGTTTTGGTCAACATAGCGCTGCCTTACTAGTGCCGGAAACGCCTTCGGGCGGATCATCCGTACAGGTAAATGTTTTCTTCAACTGCGGCATATGGAGGGACAGCATAGTGCACATGGTTTGGGAAAACTATGACGAAAACAACATTGCCCAGGTGTTTGTAGAATCAAGCCATGACGGCAAAGATTTTTCAGTGATTTCTGGCGCTAACGTTGCCAACCTGATAGATATCCATCAATACAATTATCCAAAGGAAATAGACTATAACAAACAGGTTTTAATGTCGTCGGAGCACGGCAACATCAGGTTTATCTACAACGATGTAATAATGGATCCGGTGGCTATACATTCCAGGTGGTACAGGATCAGGATGGTGACTTTAACAGGTGCCACGTATATTTCTCAAGTAATACATTCTGACGACGCTGGCCAAAAAGTTATTGCAACTAAAAGCAATCCGGTAATCATTGACAACACCCCTGAAGAAATAAAAGCCTTACATAAAGGTACAAAAGTGGCCTGTCCTTCGATAGGAACGCCGCCTTCAGGCTATATTGCCACTGCTCAGACACAAAGTTTCTTTGGAGATTGTTGCCAGTGGGAAGAAAGGCTGTATCAGGGCACCGGGCCTATTTATACAACATGTTCGGGCAACAGTTATGCCTGGTGCTGTAACAACGTTCCCGGAGCTTCATCGTGCCCCACCACCTATATATCCGATCCCTGTTGTGTGCACTACTGCGACGAATACGGCTCGTGTTCCTGTACTCCCTGGGAATGCTGCACATCGGCCACGGTAACCGAATGGGTGGTAATTTCATCCACATCCTATAATGCCATTTCCCTGGCTCCTGTTATACAAAACGAATCATGCGCCGGTCAGAGCGACGGATCAATAAGTTTGACCGTGAACAACGCTACCAACCCGGTAACTTTCAACTGGAGCGGCGGGCAAACCACCCAAAACCTTTCGGGACTTGCTTCGGGTAATTACAGCATAACAGTTACTGATGCCAACAACTGCCAGGCTACCGGATCGTACGATATCACTACCAGCCCTGTCCCGACGGTTACAGTTCCCGCAAACATCGTAGTATGCAATGGAGCCATTATCCCGGCAACCAACTTTGTGAGCACACCTGCCGGAGGCACCTTTTCCTGGACCAACTCCAATACTTCCATCGGGCTGACAGGCAATGGAACCGGAGATGTTCCTTCGTTTACCGCCATAAATAACGGAGTTTTCACCACCTATTCCACGATCACGGTTACCGCCACCGTAGCCAACTGTGTCAGCGCTCCCACACCCTATACTGTAGCAATCAATCCGATACCTATTGTAAATGTTCCTTCCAATATTACTTTGTGCAACAACGCGGCAGTCCCAGCCATTGCTTTCACCAGCCCGACACCGGGAGCCACTTTTGCCTGGTCAAATTCAAACCCGGCCATAGGCCTGGCAGTCAGCGGATCGGGAGATATCGCTTCGTTTACAGCCACCAATACTGGCACTGCCCCCATTTCGGCAACCATCACGGTTACCCCAACGGCCAACAACTGTACAGGCACCGCTTCGTCCTTTACCATAACTGTTAATCCTACCCCAACCGTCAATGCAATATCAGATGTGGTAATATGCAACGGATTTGTTGTTCCGGCCACTTCCTTCACCAGTCCCACGGCAGGCGCTACCTATGCATGGACCAATTCAAACCCGGCGATTGGGCTGGCAGCCAGCGGCACAGGCAATATAGCCGCTTTTACCGCCACCGATACCGGGAGCAACCCGATAACAGCCACTATAAGCGTTACTCCAACTGCCAACTCCTGTACGGGTATTGCTTCTACATACATCATTACGGTAAATCCCTCTCCCATTGTTGCTGTTCCTGGAGACATCACGGTATGTCCGATGAATACCATTTCAGGTACAGACTTTTCCAGCACTACCACAGGCGCTACCTATTCGTGGACCAATTCCAATACAGCCATAGGCCTTGCAGGCAGCGGCATGGGAGATATTCCGGCTTTTACGTCCACCAATACCGGTACCACTGCCCTTGTGTCAACCATTACCGTTACGCCTTCAGCTAACAACTGCACCGGAATTCCCTCCACATTCCAGATTACTGTCAATGCCTTGCCTGTACTGCATTTCGACCCCTTGCCGCTATTATGTCCCAGTTCTCCGTTATTGCCATTAACTCAGGCAACACCTGCCG
>DAOOWO010000149.1:0-6486 GCA_035371225.1 Bacteroidales bacterium
TGATCCCGAAAATCAAAGGAATAAGTCCAGGTATGACAAACCACATACCAATATAAAAAGTGGCAAGCGAAATAATTCCAAAAACAAAAGCGACAACAGCGCCAGGGACACCTGCTTGTGGCTGTCCAATAGGATTAGTTGTCTCCTACTGTGGAAGTTTTGTTGTTGGGATTTCATTGGTAACATTCTGTTCTTCCATAATATAATTTTTAGGTTAATAATGGTTACAAAGAAAAAGGATTTTGACCCCAAAAGCAAATTTTTTGTAAAATATTTACATTTTTTTTCTTCCATAACGTAACCTTATCTGTTTTACATCCGTAGAAAAACTAAATTTAAAAAATTTTAATTAATCCACAACGCACCCCCCGTTTTCTTAAATAAAGTCCAATGAAAAGCAACCACCTTTAGTGTGGTTGTTTTTTTTTACTTTTTTTATCCGTTACGCATTATATTTTTTTAAATTTGCCCGACTAAATTTAAAAAAATGGGCATCAATAAAGTATTTCAATTTTTTGTTCCAAAAGAAAAAAAATTCTTTCCTCTGTTTGAAAGTGTGGCCGATAACCTGGAAAAAGGAGCTGTACTGCTCAACAAACTGCTTTTGCTTGTTGAAAATGAAGAAGAAAAACTATCGCTGGTTGCACAGATTAAACAATGTGAAAGTGCGGGAGACGACCTCACACATAAAATCTTTGATGAGCTGAACAAAACTTTCATCACCCCTTTCGACCGTGAAGACATACAGGAGCTGACCTCCTCGCTGGATGATGTGTTGGACTTTATTAATTCCTGTGCAAAAAAAATGGAATTATACCAAATTCATTCTTTACCCAAAAACACCCTTGAGATTTCGGAATACTTAGTACAGGCCAGCCGTGAGCTAAAGACTGCTATTGGTGAACTGTCCAACCTTAAGCACCCCGAAGTAATTAAAAAAACCTGTATCCGTCTGAACGAAATAGAGAATCTTGTTGATGACCTTTACTACATGAGTATTTCACACCTCTTTGAAAACGAAAAAGACCCCATACAGTTAATCAAGCAGGACGCCATCATCAGCACCCTGGAAAAAGCCACCGACAAAGCCGAAGACGTTGCCGATGTACTGAAATCCATTATTGTTAAAGTGGCATAGTACACCCATCATTTTATGACGACCATTGTAATTATCACCATCATTATTGCAGTACTCTATGATTTTCTTAACGGCATGAACGATGCCGGCAATTCTATAGCTACCATAGTAGGGACTAATGTATTGCCGCCAAAAATTGCCGTTCTCTGGGCTGCATTTTTTAATTTTCTTGCCTTTGTCATTTTCTATGGTTCACCGGTAGCCCACAAAATCGGTACGGGAATTATTATGCCCGGAACAATTGAAAAAGATACGGTTTTTATTCTTTGTTCCTTGTTAGGCGCCGGCTCCTGGGTATTGATATGTGCCCGGAACGGCATCCCCAACAGCGTTTCACACGCCCTCATCGGTGGACTTATCGGACCGGCCCTGATAAAATTCGGGCCCTCTGCAGTGAATATCCCTAATGTGCTCACCATTGTGGTGTTTATTGCCCTGGCTCCTTTATTCGGATTTATCATAGGATATTTTTTTATGAACCTCACTCTCCTGATCTGGGGCAAAAAACCCCCATTAAGAACCGACAGGTATTTCAGGCTGTTCCAATTGTTATCCTCGGCAGCGTTCAGTATCGGTCACGGCGGAAACGACGCTCAAAAAACCATGGGTATCATCTTTATGCTCCTGCTGGCCACTGGTGACCCGCAATATACCAGTAACCCTGACCATATTCCTTTTTGGGTGGCCATGACCTGCTATACCTCTATTGCCATGGGAACCTTGCTGGGCTCCGGTAAAATAGTAAAAACACTCGGCAAAGGACTGTGCCATCTGAAACCCATCGGAGGTTTTTGCGCAGAAACAGCCGGAGCGCTTACCTTGTTCGGAGTTACTCTCGCCGGCATCCCTGTCAGCACCACACATACTATCACCGGGGCCATCATGGGCGTGGGAGTTACCAAAAGAGCCAGCAGCGTGAAATGGAAACTGGCTGCCAATATTGTGGTGGCCTGGGGGCTCACCATCCCTGCGTCTATGCTTTTTTCAGCCGTCATCTATTACCTGTTGAAACTGGTCCTATAGAAAATACCGGTCATAAACCATAACCTCTGCAATATTTCGGCGTATAAAAGAAAAAATATTTCATGGATATTATCCTTGACATAGTCCCCAAACAATTGTTCGACTTTTTGCTGGTCACCGTGTTTTCGCTGCTGATAGGCTTATCGCAACGAAAACTACACCCCGCCAGCGAAGACGAGCGGCTTTTTGGCACTGACCGTACCTTCACATTTATTGGCATCCTGGGTTATATTCTGTTTATCATTGACCCCGATTATTTGTTTCTTTATATGGGTGGAGGATTAGTATTGCTGGTGCTTCTGGCCGTTAACTATTACCATAAAATCACTGTCTTTAAGGATTTCGGATTAACCAGCATTATCATCGCCTTTATCACATACTGCCTGGCACCCCTGGTGATTACTCAGCCCGCCTGGCTATACCTCCTCGTGGTGGTAACGGTACTTATTTTTACTGAACTTAAGGAAACATTCGCCACATTTTCGCATCAGATCGAAAAAGAAGAATTTATCACCCTGGCCAAGTTCCTGATTATTGCAGGAATTGTGTTGCCTATATTTCCCAATAAACCCATAGTGCCGTTCCTGGAGATTACCCCCTACAAAATATGGTTTGCCGTAGTGGTTATTTCCACGGTTTCGTATTTAAGCTACCTGCTGAAAAAATATGTATTTAAAAAATCTGGCATCCTGATTTCCGGCATTTTGGGCGGCCTTTACAGCAGCACAGCCACCACACTGATACTGTCAAAAAAAAGCAGGGAGGCCGGCATCATGAAAAACAATTATGCCTCGGCCATCATTTTTGCCACAGCCATGATGTATCTGCGTATCACCATATTGATGCTGATTTTCAATGCAACACTGTTTAAAAACAGTTTTGTTTTTTTGATGATAATGTTTCTGCTGACCATCGTTGTTGGAACCATCATATATTTTTATCAGCACAAGGAAGAAGAAAGCGCCGCCATAGCCACCATCAAAGATAAAAACCCTCTGGAGTTCAAGGTAGCCCTGCTGTTTATGGTACTTTTTGTGGCTTTTACCTTTATTACCTATTATGCTGTGGAATACTTCGGTGATATGGGACTGAACATAATTTCATACATTGTGGGCGTTACTGATATCGATCCTTTTTTGATTTCCATTTTTCAGGGAAAAATTAACACTTCTGTTGATATGCTCTCAAGAGTAACATTCCAAGCCATCATCAGCAACAATATCCTCAAATTAATATATTCGCTCATCTTTGCCGACAGGCACATACGCATACCCATACTCATTTCCTTTCTGGTAATCATTGTAGTCAATATCCTTCTGTTATTTTTTATCTGAGAAAGGTGCTATTTTCTTTACCATAAGTTTGGCAAATAATGCATTGTGTATTAATTTAGCCATAAATTTTTTGCTGTAATAAAATTTTTTCTGCGATGGAATTTGAAGAACAATATGCCCGCATTTCCGTACCATCAAAAAAACAGGGTACTCTGAGGAATTTATGCCTGATTTCATTGTTTTTCAGCGGCAGTATGACACTGTTTTCTTTTGGGGGATTCTTCTTTTCGGGATGGCTCAGCGATTATATTCAAACATTCTGGCAAGGGTTTTACGGTTTCGGAAAAAGTTATTTATTGCTTTTTTTTCTGGGAATGTTTATCCTGTTTGGCAGTTCCTTTACCGGCACACTGCTGATGTTCCGGATGAAACGTCCGGGTTATTGGATATATCTTGCGGCCAATGTGATCATGCTCTTCCTCTCTTTTTTTGTGGTGATGACATTTTTTAATGCCATATTTATTTTAGGCAGCACCGTGTTCATCGTTTTATACAGCATACAATACAAATACCTGAAAAAATAAACCATGGAAACATCTCCCCTGGCCACAGCCGGCAAACCCCGGATCTTTATATATCTTTTATGTGGTTTGTCGGGTATTTCCAACATGGTATCCCTGTTCGTTACGCTGCTGGTATTGATACAAGGCAAGGCCTTTTCGTTCGCAGACAAAGTACCCGTTATGGATATAATGGCCGAAGAATTACGCCACGGCTCTGTATTGTTTTATTTCATCAAAGCAGGAGTGCATCTTTTCTGCCTTTTTACTCTGGTAATGCTGGCCAAAGAGCTGAGAAAAGCACTGACCCTGTATGCGCTGTGCCAATTGCTCTTGTTGGCCCTCCCCTGGTTTTTTCTACAATCCCTTGGTGTCTCATACCTGACAATGATTTCCGCCATTTCCCTGATTTTTGCCATGTTTTTTATCTTTCTGTTTTCGCTGGCGTTGCCCCAAAAAACAGAAAAAACAAGGAAACTTCTGCCTGAAGTTTATCCTGCATTTGTGGCCATGTACCCATTTATGTATTCGTTTATAACAACAGTGAACTATTTTAGGAAAAGGCAGGCATCGCCATAGCTCAAAAAACGATAGCCGCCGGCAAGGGCATGGTCATACACCTTTTTCCAGTCGTGGCCGAGCATAGCCGATACCAACAGCAACAAAGTGCTGCGAGGCTGATGAAAATTGGTAATCATGCCTTCGGCCATTTTGAACCGGTAACCCGGCACAATGATTATGCCTGTAGAAAAAGACAACTGCTCCAATCGTGATTTTTCCATAAAATTAAGCAGGTCGTTCAGCACAAAATCCCTGCTGAAAGCATTCAGCGCCGCATCGTATGGCTCCCACTGTGTCAGCGTGTTTGACAGGTGTCCGCTGAGGTACCTTTTTGTTGCTATATAGTATAAACTTTCCAGTGACCGTATGGTGGTGGTTCCCACGGCAATCAGCGGGCCTTTGGCCGACAGCAGATCGATGAGCAGTTTTTTATGTACCACCACCTGCTCAAAATGCATTATATGCTGATCAATGGTGTCGGATTGCACCGGTCTGAAAGTTCCTGCGCCCACATGCAAGGTAGTATAGGTGGTGACAATGTTTTTTTTCGATAATTTTTCAAACACCTCCGGAGTAAAATGCAAGCCTGCCGTGGGGGCGGCAACAGAACCGTCGCTACGGGCATATACCGTCTGATACCGTACGTTATCGCTCTGTTCTGCAGGCCGGTGAATATAAGGCGGGAGCGGCACCTTGCCGGCGGTTTCTATCACCTCCGAAAACATGATTTGTTCGGGAACCCAGTTGAACTGTACCAGGAAACTCTCATTTTCACGTCCGCAGAGTGTTGCATACAACTCATAACCGGGATCTCCCGTTTTTACCTGTAAAGAAAGTTTTTCGCCTTTCCATTTTTTGGCGTTGCCTATCAAACATTTCCAGGTACAACTACCGGTTTGCTGCATGGCCAGTTGTACATCTTCTACAGGCGCTACCGGCTCCAGGCAAAATATTTCTATTTTCGCACCGGTGGCTTTCCTGAAATTCAAACGGGCATGTATCACTCGTGTATTGTTGGCCACCAGCAGGGTATCCCGTTCCAGCAGGTCGGGCAGGTCATAAAAATGATGATCTCCGATCACCCCATTTTTGTATTGCAGCAATTTCGAGGTGTCGCGTACCGGTAACGGATAGCGTGCAATTCTTTCGTCAGGTAACGGATAATCGTAAGCTGAAATATTTATAGAGGGAATGTGGTGCATACTTGTTTTCTCGTGCAAAAGTAAGATTTTTCGGGTTTGCTATATAAAAAGCTGCTACCCTTGTCCAAACACTTGTTTCCTGGCTCCCGGTGGCTATTTTATATACCTATCGGATATCATTTGTAAAACCCCTTTTTATTGATGTATGCCAACACTTTTGCAGGCAACCACCCTTTGACATCCTGCCCCTGCCTGATGGCTTCCCTGATGGCAGTGGATGAAATATCCAACAACGGCGCATCAATCCAGCGTACCGACGGATGCGTCCTGAAACGGCCTCCATCCGACCCACCCCGGGGATACACCATAATACGGTAATGGCTAAGGATGTCTTCGTAGCTTTTCCATTTATCAAAGGCATCAAGATTATCAGAGCCCATGATAACGCAAAAATTAACACCAGGATATTTTTCCTTTAATTCCTCCAGGGTGTTGATGGTATACGAAGGTTGCGAAAGCCCAAACTCAATATTGCAGGCCCGCAGGCCTTTATTGTTTTTTATCGCCAAAAGTACCATTTCGTAACGGCAATCATCGTCGAGCAGCGAGGCAACACTTTTAAAAGGACTTTGAGGCGAGATGACAAACCATACTTCATGTAGTGCTTCACTTTTCAACAAATGGCGGGCAATAGACAAATGTCCCTTGTGTATGGGATTGAAAGAACCAAAATATAGGCCGACATTTTTTTCGGTGGTGTTCATGATTAGCAAATTCTATTTAGGGAT
>DAOOWO010000150.1:0-4605 GCA_035371225.1 Bacteroidales bacterium
AGACGGAGATATCACACAAAAACAAAATTCGATAACGCTCAGCCATGTCAGTTTTGATGCGGAATTTACTAACGGCGCCGGACATAATAGAGCAACAACTAGCTTGACTGTCAATGGTTTTAATTCAACATTAAATGATGGCAATATCATGGGTAGAATCCGGGTTAACAATTTCGAAAAGCCCGAGATAGACCTAAAACTGTCGGCCAGCCTTGATCTTGAGGATGTTTTTCTTTTTGTGAAAATGGATACGGTAGCTTCTGCTTCGGGAAAAATCATTTTGAATACCGAAATCAAAGGGTTTATCGAACGTCCCGATGGTTTTACGGTAAAAGATTTTATTGCCAGCACGTCTTTGGGGACACTCGATGTACTGAATGCAGACATCGAGTTTAAGGGCGGACGGCATAATTTTTCGGGGCTTAATGGCAAATTTACCTTTAGTAATAATGATATAGAAACCGGGCATTTCAGTGGCAAATACATGTCAACGGATTTCAGCATGAGGGGTAAGTTCAAAAATATTATTCCCTATCTTTTTATCGAGAATCAAAGTTTGTTGATTGATGCGGGCTTTCGGTCAGATAATATAGATTTGGGTGAAATTCTTGAGTTTTCATCGGGGAAAAAAGACACGGTTTATCGGATGGAACTCCCCGATAATGTTGATTTCAGCCTGATGCTGGATGTCGGGAGGTTGACTTTTAAAAAATTTTCCGCCACCAACATCACCGGTAAAGTGTTGTTGAAGAACAAGCAGTTTGTTGCGCAAGATATTTCTTTACAGGCCATGAACGGCAGCATTCTTTTTTCCGGATTAGTTGATGGGACCACTCCTGAAAAGATTCTCATCAGTTGTGATGCCTCTATAAAAAAAGTGGACATCCGGAGGCTTTTTGGTGAGTTGGAAAATTTCGGACAAACCAGCCTGCAGGAAAAAAATCTGAAAGGCCAGCTATCTGCCACATTACAATTTGCTTCGGTATGGTCTTCGACATTTCAGGTGGATAAACCCACCATTTATGCCAAGACAGACATTGTCATCGAAAAAGGAGCCCTCATTGACTATGAGCCGCTCAGTGGGTTATCGAAATATCTTAAGGGCCGCGACCTGAAAAATGTTTCTTTTGAAACCATGAAAAACACTATTGAAATAAAAAATGAAGTTATCAATATACCGAACATGGAGATTAACAGCACCGCAATTAATTTTCAGGTTAACGGGACCCAGGGATTTGACAAAAAAATAGATTATCATCTCAGTGTATTATTGTCGGATTTAGGCACAGTAAAGAAGCAAAACAATCAAGCGGAAGATATAGGAATTATTGCTGATGACGGACTGCATAAAGAGAGATATTTTTTCCGGATAACAGGCACTGTTGACGATCCGGTATATCATACCATTGACAAGGAAGGATACAAGGCCAACATTAAGACCAACCTGGCAAAAGAAAAAGAATCTCTGAAGGAAATTCTTAACCGCGAATTTGGATGGTTTAAAAAAGACTCTACCATTACCAAAGAAAAAGGCCAAAAGCCTAAGGAAAAATATGAGTTCAATGTGGTATGGGACGAAGATGAGGATAGTAATAAAAAGGAAGTGGAATAATAACAATCAAAGTCTTTTTATTTTTGAATAATTTCACATCCGGCAGGTTCAGTATATATATCTTTTGTGTGCCGGGATATGTTGTGTGGCTTGATTTTGTTGTGAGGAAATGTGTTGGGGAAAAATAAGAAAAGATGGTGCTTCTACCGGAAAGTAACCAATAAGTTTAGTGCGAAGTTCCAAATCATCACCACACCGATGGCAAAGAGTTTTGACAGGTAAAAATTCATTTTAAATTTGCTTACCAGCAGCCATAATATCAAAGTGTTGATTCCCAGTCCAACGAGCGAAACACTGAAAAATCTGAAGAATTCCCATGCTATTTCAGGATTTTTGCTCTCAAAAGTCCAGATCCTGTTAAAGATATAATTCCAGGAAGCTGCTACTGTAAAACCTATGGCGTTGGCGATATATTTGGGAATTTTCAACCACTCCTTGCATACATATGTTGTTCCGAAATCCACCAATACCCCGGAACCACCCACGACACCGAACTTTATGAATTTCAGGAAAAAAGTATTGTCTAAAAAACCAAACATAAGTTAACAATAAACGGATACAAAAATAATCTGTTTTTTCAGTGAGTAAGTAAATTATTTTAAATTCATTACATCGAGTGCTTTTTTAAAGGTGATATCATCCGTCAGGTACACAGGATAAAAAGCGGGGTCATCGAAAATGTTGCGGCCGATATTGGCTTTTAATAAAACTTTCAGGCGGAGTCCTGCCAGTTTTATTCCTTCCTTGTCACGTGCTATACCCTTTGTTTCCGCATAAGCAACAAATTCGTTTAAAATATTGTCAGATATCTGGAAGAGATTGACAAAGTTATTTGCATTTTGATATTGTTTCAGTTTTTTGCGGTTTTTGTCGGCATAGTCAAAGGCAAAGTCGCTGAGGAGGGTTCCTTTGCTGAGGATTTTACGATAATATGCCGAAACAAATTCAGATTTGTTAGGGATATAAATGTCGGGCATAATGCCGCCGCCGCCGTACACAATTTTTCCTTTTGGGGTTTTGTATCTTACCGTATCGTTGAAGTTCAGGCTGTCGGATGCTTCAGAGTTTTCATCGAGCAGGCGGTTGTAAAAATCCATATAATACTCATAAATATCGGAGGTGTACGGTTTTTGAATGCAGCGGCCGGTGGGGGTGTAATAGCGAGCCACGGTAAGGCGGATAGCTGAACCGTCGTTCAGTTTTATTTGTTCCTGTACCAGTCCTTTTCCGAACGAACGCCTCCCGATAATTGTGCCTCTGTCGTTATCCTGCACGGCCCCAGCGAGGATTTCGCTGGCGGAGGCGGAAAATTCGTTGATGAGTATTACCAGATCGCCGGTTTCGAACAGACCGCTATTTTTTGAATAATTATTTTTCCGTGGCCGGTGTGAGCCTTCGGTGTATACAATCATTTTTTTGTCGGGTAAAAATTCGTCGGCAATACTGATGGCCGCATCGAGGTATCCTCCGCCATTGTCGCGCAAATCGAAGATAAGTTGTTGCATTCCCTGCGACCTTAATGAGGAGATGGCATCATGTACCTCGTCGGCAGTAGTGGCCGAAAAAGTATTCAGTTTGATGTAACCAACCTTTTTATTCACCATATAAGCCACATCAACGGAATAAGTGGGGATAATGTTTCTGGTGATAACAATGTCGATCATTTTGTGTTCATCTCTGCGGAAAATGCCCACTTTGACCTTGGTGCCGCGCGGGCCTTTTAGTTTTTTCATCACCTCTTCGTTGGTAATTTTTATTCCGGCCACTTTTATTCCGTCGATTTTTACAATGCGGTCACCGGCATGTACCCCTTCTTTTTCTGAAGGGCCGCCTGCCACTGTGTTAATTACCACGATAGTGTCGCGTATCAGGCGAAATTGTACGCCGATACCGTCGAAATTACCTGCCAGGGGATCGTTGGCTTCGTTAAATTCTTCAGCAGGAATATACACCGAGTGCGGGTCGAGGGTTTCGAGTAATCCCGTGATTGCATTTTCAAGCAATTTTTTTTTGTTGATAGTATCAACATAATCACGTTCAATAAAATTCATTACATCGTTGAACTTATCGTAATGGTTGCCTCTGAAAAGTGATGTGGCATTGCCGGAGCCGGGGAGCAGGTATTTTCCGGCCAGGATGCCTGCGATGAGCGTGAAGGCAAAGAATAAGGGAAGAACTGCAGCAAAACGTTTATTCATATAAGAACCAGTCTTTTGAAATTATCAGTTACGGTGGATTGTGATTACAAAATTAGGCTTTTTGACGTTATCAATTCAGGATTAATTAGTACTATATTTGCAACACATAAAATGCAGCTATGTTTCAGATGCTTTTCGACAGGGAAATTTACGACATATTTATTCTGGACAAAGTTACCAGGGCGAGTAAATTTATCTGGATTGGCACTTCGGACATTAAGGACATGTACGTAGCCCGGGGAACCGAGATGGTGCCCTTCCTTGAGGTGTTGGCTGGATTGATTAAGAAAAAAGTGGAAGTGCGTCTGATACATGCCAAAGAGCCGGGTCCGGTCTTCCGTAAGGACTTTGATAAGTATCCCGTATTGTTTTCCGGTTTAGAGAGAGTGCTTTGTCCACGTGTACATTTCAAGGTGATGATCATTGACGGGACTATTGCCTATTGTGGCAGCGCCAACCTTACCGGAGCCGGCATGGGAGCAAAAAGCGACAAGAACCGGAATTTTGAAAACGGGTTTATCACAGATGATAAAAAGCTGATAGATTCATTGATGGAACAGTTTGATAATGTTTGGCGCGGTGTACATTGCAGAAAATGCGGACGGAAAGAGTTTTGTGTGGATTGCCCTTTGGATTGATTTTTTTGCGGGAGAGGGAGGAAAATTCCAATGTATTACGAGTCTTTCATGAAAATCTATGAATAAGTGAGTTGCTACCGTGAATTCCTGCCAGCCAAAGACAACCCTTGCATCAGAGCCACTAATGGGACTCGAACCCACGACCTTCCCGATACTT
>DAOOWO010000150.1:4705-6479 GCA_035371225.1 Bacteroidales bacterium
GAATGTAAAGGAACCCTTGCATCAGAGCCACTAATGGGACTCGAACCCACGACCTTCCCGATACTTATGTATCGGGATGCTCTACAGTGGATTTCACGTAATTTTCAATATACTTTCGGCTTTTACACTTTTTAATGCGGCGTTCTTCTTTTCTGGCGTTTTCAAGGGAGTCAAAAGGTTTAGAAAGAATCAGACTCCAGGGTGCTCCCGTTTTGGTAAAAACTGAATGTCCTATGTTGTGCTCATACAAACGTCTTTCCAGGTTGTTAGTAGAACCCACATAATACTTGTTAATTTTGTTGCTGAAAAGAATGTAAAGGAACCCTTGCATCAGAGCCACTAATGGGACTCGAACCCACGACCTACGCATTACGAATGCGTTGCTCTACCAACTGAGCTAAAGTGGCAAGAAAAATTAATAGAACGTTACTGCAAAAGTAGAAAATATTTTTTAAAAAATGATTACTTGCTCAATTATCGGCTATATTTTGTTTTGGGTAAATATTATTTTATCTATTCCCGTATTATCCAAGGGGAGTGGTTTTAATCCGTGTTTTGGATTTCTTTTTTGTTGTTGGCTTGGATTTTTTTTGGATTATCGGGTGAGACTTTGGCTATCCAGATTACCCAAAGCATAAAGGTAAAACCCAGTATAATGATGTTAAAGATATAAGTATGGTTGATGTACATCCATTCCGGGCGGTAGATTTTTGTCAGGCACAAGGCTGTTATTCTGAGGACATTCATCATATATCATATGAATGGATAGCAGGCCTACTGGCAGGTACCATAATTTTTTCTTCCATGGCCCTGGATAGGCTACAACAAAGGCGATGAGCAACATCATTACATCGGCACAAAGGCATGGCCGTCCGATAGACAGGGAGCCGTAATAGCCCAGGTCGATTACCCGGTAGGTAGTTGTGATAGGAACATCAGTAAAAATGTCAATAAGATGGACACTCAAAAACATCAGGCTTTTTAGTAACAGGTGGTAGGCAAACAACCACAAATTAACGAAGAAAGGCCCATACCTGGCCATTTGCATATGATCATCAATAAAATACCAGGGGAGAAAAATGATAAGAAAAACAATAATAAACCGAGCTGTTTTGTTTTTTGGAATTAAATTTTTCAACCGGGTTATAAAGGATGATGACATCGGATGTTATTTGATTTTTTCGATGATGAACATCAGGTCGAGACCGAAGCGTGTTTTGCCTCTAAGCGCCAACTCAATTTTTCCGAGATGATAAAACACGTTTCTTAACAATATTCTTTTCCAGTCGAGGATGACGGGTGAGGGATATTGATAATAATGTCCCACGAGGTTGGCCCATACGGGCGAATGAATGGGCAGGGGAATAAAACATTTTTTAATTTTATATCCGCAGCTTTCTGCCATTTTGCGAAAGGTTGCCGGAGTATAATGCACGACATGTTCGTAACAATCCCAGATATCCATTTTTTTTCCTTTTCCGGTCAGGGTGCCCAGCTTCATTTTAAAATAATTGTAATCGCCGTTAGGTACTTTGATAGCCATTATTCCATCGGATTTCAGAAGAGAGTAGTTTTTTTTAAGAAGTTCTTTTGGGTTGGTAACGTGTTCAAATACATCGATTAGTGTTATTACATCATAGTTGTTTTCTGGAAGGGACGCCTGTTCCAGAAACGAGATATGAATTTTCAGTCCCCAGTTTTCGGTAGCAATTTTTGATAACGCAGGGCTGGGTTCCACGCCTTCGGTTTCAAAACCGGCTTCCCGGGCTTTCCT
>DAOOWO010000151.1:0-6467 GCA_035371225.1 Bacteroidales bacterium
CTTTTCGCTAATTTAGCCTCATGAATTTAGTTGCGTTTGGTAGTTGAATCTGCGAATTATTATTTTTTCCTGTATGTTTTTTTTCGCAGAAGAAAATACAAGGATATAAACTCCATTGCTTAAATCCCTTACATTAATTTGTATCTTGTCCGAAAGTAAAAATTCATTTTTTACAACTTCTCCTTCAAGATTGTACATTTTTATTTTAAAGGGTTGGCTGTAAGAGTTTTCAATAGTTATCTTGTCATTTGCCGGGTTTGGATAAATCTTCATTTAGTTTGTCTTAGTTATAACACATTTTGTCATAAAAATGTCTGTAAAATCAATATTGACAAAAATATGTGTTTGGATGCAAAAGGCAAAGTTGAAAAAAGGGGCATTTATCCGGATATTTTCGGCATTTACCGGGGGTAAAGTGAAGTAAAATCAGATGCTGATTACCTTGTTTTTTATGGCCCATACAACCATTTCCACCATGTTTTTCAATTCAACATGGTAATTCTCAGAAAGCTTCCTTTTAATATTATCTTTAAAAGAGGTGACTACATCTTCTGTGATGTACATTTTTGAAGCTATTTCTTTTGCGCTCATTCCCTCCGACAGGTATTTGATTACTTCCACTTCACGTTGTGTCAGCCCAAAATTCCGTTCCTTTTTAAGGAAGTTGATCAGTTTATTCTGATTACTGATAATAACCCGTGTAGCTTCTTTAAAATTGAAAGTTTCTCCAAGAAAAAATCCTGCTCCCTGCATGACTTCTTCAACAGCATATCCGATCTGGTCAATGGAGGAGTCCTTCAGTAGGTAGCCGTCAGCGCCTGCTTCAATGGCAGCAAGAACATATTCATAATCAGATGTCCTAAAATCCGCAGCTTTCATGGCTGACAAAATAATAATCTTAATTGAGCCGAAATCCTTACTTTTTTTCAATGATGCAGCGATTTCCACGCCTGTCTTTCCCGGCATCATATTATCGAGCAGGATAAGATCGGGCAGCGGCTCAGCCTTAAGTGATTCCATCAATTCCTCTTCGCAGGAAGCTTCGCCGCAAATTTTATAGCCCGGGAACTCCGATGCAAAATTCAGCCGCAGCCCGTCTCTGAATATTTTATGATCGTCAACTATCAGGATATTTATCTTCATGGCCTTCTTTTTAATCTTTATACAATGGCATCGTGAAACTGATGCGGGTTCCTTTATTCAATTGTTCAATACGGAGCTTACCACCCTGAAGTTCGACAAAAAACAGTATCAGTGAGAGTCCGAGTTTATTATTATTGCCAGTAGCATTCATACCGGAGTCATTCATAATCCTGTCAATAACCTCCTGGTCAATTCCGGGACCATTATCCGAAATACAGATTCTCAAATCCGGTCCTTCTACGCATGCACCGGAAGAGATTTCGAGTCCGCGGTCTCCGTGTTTGAGAGCATTGTCTATAAGGTTCCTGATGATCAGATTCATCATGTCAGGGTCTGCAAGAATATCTTCACGTTCAACAATTCCGGTTTTGATAATGGAGCCTGTCTCTTGTGCTTCAGGCAAATAAATACTTATTGCATTGCTGAATACTTCGGCAACATTAACCTTCTGCAGATTGCATTTCAGTGTTCCCCTCTGAATGCTGGCCCACGAAAGCAGGTTGTCAAGCAATAACCTGCGGCGCCTGTTTTGCAAACGTATTTCTTTCAACGATGCAGCCAGTTCTTCATGACCTGCTAGCTCCGCTTTCTGAATGGCAGGCATAAGCAAAAGGTCGGTGGCAAACAGCGGACCTCTCAGGTCGTGTGCGATGATAGACACAAACAGGTTGCGGGTTTGATCCAACTGACGCAAGTATTCATTTGCTTTTTTATTACTCCGGTTTGACCGGAAAAGCAAAACTCCTATCAAACTTAAAAGTAGTGCCAGGATGAGAATTCCCCACAGAAAAAATTTGTTTTTTCGCAACTGTATGTAAAAAGCATTTCGTTCATGGTCGATATGAGCCTGATATGTTATTTGCCTTCCCAGCTTGTTGATCCAGAAATATTCCCTGTTTTTCACAAAATCGCTCAATTCTGCGGTAAATAAAGAATCGCGCAAGCTGACAAATTCATGCAAGTAAGCGGCAGCAGATCCCTTATCTCTTGATTGCATCAACGCATTGGATAACAGATACAGGGCATCTGCCTCGCCGTTTTTATCACCTTTCATTTTGGCTTCTTCAAGGGCCTTCGTCAATTCCTGAATACAAGTTGCAAATTGTTTTAAAGCATAATACGCCCGTGCGACCTTAATCCGGCCAGAAATATCGCGGCAAGTGTCTCCATACATACGTCCCAGAGAGAACGCCTCAGAGAAATCGCCAAGGGCCTGTTTCGGATTCTGCATGGCTAAAAACACTTCCCCACGGTTATAAAGTGTCAATATCTGCGACGAAGAATCTTTCAGCAGGGAACATTCATTTTTTGCCCGGTTAAATTCTTTCAGTGCTGAACTGTAATTTTTCAGGTAATAATAAGTACAGCCTTTGTATAACGCCAGTTTTAGAAGATAATGGTGGTCGTCCGCTAAATAAAAATAGATTCCCGCCTGTTCAAATAACTGCAAGGCCTCCCGGAAACTATCCGAATCATAGAACGCCAAGGCGTTCCAAAATCTAACCATACCCGCTTCTCTGAACATCCGCATTTCTATGTATGTTTCATAGGCATGCCTGTACCAGTCTACAGTCCCGCCGTGATGTTGTTTTCGCGCCTGATAAAGCAAACGAAGCGTATCGCGGCTTACAGCATCAGGATATGTATGAACAATTATTGCTGGTAATCCTTCTGTTTGCCTGAAACATTTTTTTAGCACATTGGTATATTCCCTGATGCCTTTTGTGTAACCAATCCGTTTGCTCATCTGAAACCCATAAGTACATACCCAGGGCTCTTTATCTGAATTCCAGGCCCCTTCCTTTTCTGAACACAATATAGCATATTCATAGTATTTCCATACATTGACGGTATCGTCTTTCAGCTTATCATGTTGGGAGAACAACTCGCTATTAAGCTGATCAATCCTTGATTTTGATTGGCTGCTGGAATAAAATGAAATACATAACAACACGATGATACAGGTACCTGAAGATATTAATGCGCGCATATGATCAAACATAAGGCAAATATAACTATTTTTGAACCAGAATGTAACTTTAATACATGTTTTAACATTGAAATTTAAACGGATATTTATTAACGATTTAAGCTTATGTCTGTTACGAAAAACCGAAAAAAGGTTCACCTCATCTTGATCGTAGCTATTGTTGTGTTATTCATCTCCGGCTTGTTGTACCTGTTATTTATTGGAATCAGTGGATCCACAGATATGGAAATAAATAGTCCGGATGAAGATATTGCTAAGAACGACGGCACGTATAAATATCCCTGCCCGATGGAATCAGACCCGGGCTGGGGTGAAGCAGTTTTTCCGTGGCATATCGTGGATGGCATCAGGGTGCGTGGCAATTATTGGGCTTATGGCCTTGCTTTTACTGGAGGACGGGAGAACTACGAGGATTCCTGTGGCTGGCGCCAGGCTACCATTGATTTTGGCGAACCCAAACAATTCAACCGTGTAGTGATCTGGCATGCCGGTGATAATGCAGATATCCCGCTATATTACCTTCGAAGTTGGAATGAGAAACGCAAGGATTGGGATACGCTGCTTTGCAAAACAGATATGAGGTTAAGGACTGCCGGATATACTGCCATCCACTGTTTGAGCGTCCCTGTTGAAGATACTTTTGCTACGGTGGTGTCGCGCAAGGTTCAGTATTTATTTAATAATTGCAACGCCAGCCACGGCTGGATCAATGAATTTGAGGTATACAATGATGCAAAAGGTGACAGGCCTGAATGTCTGGAAGTAGTAAATAATGGAAGGAAAAAATAAAACCCTAAAAAAATACAGTTATTCTTCCTGTATCATCTTGAAGTGACACCTCAGCACATCGTGGTTTTTGACATCACGCAAATGTATGCCGTTGCCCCGGCACCATTTCCATTCATTGCAATCAGCGCACAGCCCTTCCTGAGTCCAGCGGCGGTCGCGCATGGGCTGAAACTTATTATTCCAGACGTCAATGAAATCATCCTGATAAATATTACCCTGGGTAAAATCTCCGCGGCTGATATTGGGACAAGCACATATTGAGCCGTCGGCCAATACCGAGGCAATATTTACACCAGCCCGGCAAAAGAAAAAACCGTCGCGCACTTCGGCTTCGTAATCGCCCAAAAATCCTTCGCAGCCAAAACTGGTCTGAACAATTCCTTCGGTACGGTTGTCCTTGATAAAATCCAGGACAGAACGAAATTGGCTGTTGCTGATGCTGAGCAGCGGATTCTCTTTAGCACGCCCGATAGGGCAGATACTGAAAATACGCCATCGTTTTACACCCAGCCCGATAAGGAACTTTTTCAGTTCGGGCAGTTCTTCAAAATTTCGTTGATTAACACAGGTAACCACGTCGAAAACGATATTGTCACCGGCGCTTACAGCAAGTTTAACAGCCTCAACAGCCTTTTCAAAGCTGTGTTTATTGCCGCGCATCCAGTTATGATTTTCTTCGAAACCATCGAGGCTGATGGTCATGGAACGCAGGCCGGACTTCAATAACCTGTCAAAACGCGCCGGTGTCAGGGCATAGCCATTGGTTACAAAGCCCCAGGGGAATCCCTGCTTGTAGAGTTCCATACCGCATTCTTCCAAGTCTTTGCGCATCAGCGGCTCACCGCCGGTGACTACAATCATGACTTTGTGGGGATCATATACCTCCCTGACACGTGCAGTAACCTTAAGAAAATCCTGAAAGGGCATATCTTTTACCCCGGACTCGCTGCGGCAGTCGCTGCCGCAATGTATGCAACTGATATTACAGCGCAGTGTACATTCCCAAAAAAAATAACTTAGCTCATGAAGTTTGGCCTGCACATTCACATATTTACCAAATATATCAAGTGCAATACGTTTTTTAAAGCCCGGGCGATAGTTTTTCAAGGTGATTATGTTCTGATTGTTACAAAATATTAAACAAAGGCAAGGAAAAGTTGAATATTGGAATTTTTCCTGATAGAAAAATCATTAGCCTTTTCTGATGCGGGATTCATTATTCCTGTATGAATTATTTAAGAGGTCAGTCTTTATAAGTATTTGATGGAACACCGTATTCGGCCATGGGTTCCCGGTTCATGGGAATCCCGTATTTGGTGGTAATTGTCGTTGGTTTGTAGGGATTTTTGGGTTTCTTTGCTTTGGCGATGGCTTTGGCAATAGAATCTGCCCTGGCCATAGAATCCAGGCGGGCCTGTTCAAGTTGCGCTTTGGAGATTGAATCCGCTGTTGCAATGGAATCCTGAAGCGCCTTAACCTTTGCCAGTGAATCGTTGATGCGGGCGGCTTTTTCTTCTTCCGAAGGGCCGTAATTGCAACGGGAAAAGAATAGCACACTGGTAGCACCTATCATCAGCAGGGTATAATAATAGAATTTCGACCTGCACTTTAAAATGGTTCTTCGTATCTTCATGGTTATGGGATCGGGGTTAGCTCCATATTTTCTTCGTGTTCCAGGTTGTTATAGTCCCTGAAATTTATTGTAACATCCACAGTTTTCTGCTGGTATTTTCCATTGAGGGTGCTATCGGTATCGGTAAAAATCAGCTTAAAATTCTGGGTTTCATAAGTGTCGTAACGGAAAGCAAAGTATGTGCCCGAAGGGTTAGTCTGCGCCATGGTGGTATCGTTGGCACCGGGTGTTATCTTAACGGTGATACCCGGCACCGCCTGTTGGGTGAGTGCGTCGGTTACCTTACCCTTAAACTCAAACTCATTGCTTAAAATTCCGTACATAGCCGCAGGTCCGGGATTTTTTTCGCAGGAAAGCAAAAAGCCAAAACCAACCAGGCTGAGCAGCCGGATAAAGTTCTTTAACAGGGAAGCATGAACTTTAAGAAAAAATATCTTTTTACTTTTCATGGTTATTCATTTATGTATCTATTGATATCATTGAAGTGATGAGACTATACAAAAAAACAAAGACCATCGGACATATAAAATACCTTCAAAGATTATTTGCACGGTTCATCTTTTCTCATTTTCAGGGCAAAATGATAAGTTTTTTTGCTTTCAAAATACCGATTCCAATTTTCATTTTTTGAATTCTCAAAATCGTTGATACCAAGAATAATTTGTTGCCGCGAAGGTTCGAAATCCCCTTTATTTTCAGTCCCATCCAGGTCTTCAGCTATAAGGAGGTATTCCGAGTATGTTTTGACATTCCAATTATCAATACTGAAATTTCCGTTTTCGTCGGTAATGGCAGGCATATCGTGGTCCACGCCATCCGCATCCGTAGCCCTGAGGGTTATTTGTATTTTCGGGATAGCATCCTGACATTTTTCTGATATCACATTGCCTTTGACCATATAATGATTTTCAG
>DAOOWO010000152.1:0-6363 GCA_035371225.1 Bacteroidales bacterium
ATGCGAGATTATTTTTGCGGATGTTTTTCCCTTATATTCAGGCTTTAACGCGCCGCCATACAATAATAGCGGAATGTGATGCCGTTCCGGCACGTTATAGGCTCGTTCCAGGGGATGTTTATGGGCGTGATCAGCAGTAATGATAAAAAGGGTGTTGTCGTACCAGCCGGTTTTCTTGGCCTGTTGCAGGTATTCATAAAGGCATTTGTCGGTATAATGAGCGGTATTTTGGAAAAGGATATTTTCTGTTTTTCCGGGAAAAACTTTTTCAACATCTGCAACAAAGTACTCATGATTGGTAAGGCTCAGCATGACCGAGAAAAAGGGTTGGGGCATTTCATTGAGTTTGTTAAGTTGGTAAGCAAAAACATCTTCGTCGTAGGCTCCCCAGTCGGTGGCACGGGTGTGCGGGATGTCGTTTTTTCCTATAATTTTTCCGGTTCCGGCCAGTTGCAGATAGGTTTCTGTATTGGCATAATTCAGGTCGCCGCCATAAAAGAATGATGTGTTATACCCTTTGGATTCTAAATTTTTTATCATGTTGGGCAGCTTGTCAAATTTCTCAAAATTTTTGATTATCGCTGTTCTGGGTTGGGCTGGAAATCCACTTAGCAGGGCTACTATGCCCTGGTCGGTGCGGAATCCGGTAGCATAGGCTTCAGTAAATAATAATCCCTCTTTTGCCAGTGAATCAAAACAGGGGGCAATTCCTTCTTTTCCTCCCAGACAGGCAATGGCGTCGGCGCTGAAGCTTTCGAGTGCAATAAGAACAATATTAGGTCTTGGGGTTTTTAACAGGTATTCCGTACTGTCTTTTTTAATGGCGAAGAGGTCGGTCAAAATCTGTTCCGCTTCTTTTGTGTTATAAAATACATAAGGATTTTCTTTTATCCTGGGATGTACCAGAGTGGCAGAAAAGTTCCAGAAATCGTTCAGGGCAGCGAAGTTTAGCACAGAATATTTCGAATAAAAACAGGATTGTTTGTTGATTGGGTATTTTTGTACCCCTCCACGGGCACCAATAAATAATATCCCTGTGGATATTATGAAAAAAATTATACTGCTCACTATTCCGGAATTTGCGGGGGTGGGTGTTCTAAAAAACCGACGGTAGGCAAGAAAAACAAGTGATGTGATGGCTACCAGAATAACGAAATAAAGCAGGTTATAAATGTCGAATAAAATGCCTGCCACTTCCTGAGGATAAATGATAAATGACAAAGCTTTCGAGTTTATTTTGGTGCCCCAGTTGGCGTAAAGGCCCAAGCCGGAGAGACTTATGAGCAGATAAAAAATAATCAGAAACCAATTTACCCATCGTGCTGCATGGAAAAACTTTATGCTTATTTTTGTTGCAATACCTATGCACAAAATAATGAGTGTGGGCAGCAACAGGTAACACGCAGTGGCAATATTCATCGGCAGCGCTTTTATGAACGAAAGCAGGGTATGTCCCAGAGGAATGTTGAGTAAATTACGGTAGTTAAACGCCAGAAACAAACACTGAAAGGTGAAAAATAATACCATCCAAAATATAAATAGTTTGAATAAATAAATGGATGCTGATTTAATGCCGTTGATTTCTTTTTCTTTCATAATTTAATGGTACAAATTTATTATATTATCTCAAATATACCAACAGGAGTTTACATATTGTTGATTTTAGGATATTTTATGTTTCGGAATGTGCTTGCATTATGCGGGGATTGCATTTCTTATTTGTTTTTTCACATAAAGGTCTATTGTTATTTCATTAATTATCAACCTGATCTGAAACAAGGCTTGAGTTTTTGGATAAATTTTTTCAATCAATAAGTATTTCTTTCTAAATTCTTTAACTGCTGAAAAAATCGAAATTTTTTTGCATTTTGCCTGCATGAAGTGATATTTTTTATCTTTGGAAAATGAATCGGATCAGCAAAAAAATAAGAATTTATTGGCTGGTACTGCTGTTGTTTTTATTTTTATTACGGCTGGGTTACGGCTTATGTTCCGAGTTTTGGTTCCCTGACGAACTGCAGGTTTATCTTATTGGCCTCAAGTTTTATGCTACTGGCAATGTTCCGTATTTCGGGGCCGATGTGGTTTATACTGAAACACAGATTCCAGGTGCCTTGCAGGGCTTGCTGGTGGGCTTACCTTTTTATGTGCTAAAAATTCCCGAGGCTCCTTTTATCCTCTTAAATATTTTGTCTTTTGCCGTGCTTTGCTTTTTTGCCCTGTATTTGCAGAAAAAATTTCCTGGCATACCTTCATGGTTTATCTGGATATGGCTGATGACCTGCCCCTGGACAATGAATTTTTCTACACATATACTTAATCCTTCGTATGTGCTTTTTGGGTCGGTATTGTTTTTTATTGGTTTTTTTGAAGTGATACCCCGCTTATCCATTGGCTTTATCAAACGACGCCTGGCTTTTTTTATGATGGGTTTTGCCTTGTTTTGGGTGTTGCAGTTACATATGTCGTGGGTGCTGCTTATCCCTTTTCTTTGCTATGCTTTTTGGGTTTCATTCAAGGCTGATAAAACTGTGATCATCATTTTTTTTGCCGGTTGCCTGATTGCGGCCTCTACGCTTATCCCGACTTTATCAACATGGGGGGGGGCTATATTCAGTGTCGGAGCCGACAACACTGTCTTTAATGTTTCAAATATAAAGGAAATTGGGACGGTACTGCTTCGTTATGTTTCTTTTGCCACTTTTGAGATTCCCCGGTTTATTGATACCGATGGAGGCTCCAAATGGTTGTTTTTTAAAGACTACTGGCCTGCGGCACCCTTTATATTTCTTGCAATACTGGCGGGTTTCGTGCAGGTTGCTTACCTGATCCTGGCTTTTTTCCGAAAAAATCCGATGCCGGAATTTTCAATGGTTAAATGGATTACGTTGGGAGCAATGCTCATTACCTGGCTTAGCTTTTTCTTCAGCGTGAAAGGGCCTTCTTCCCATACTTTTTATGTCTTGTTCCCGCTGGTGATGATTTATTCGTTTTATTGCTGGCAGCCTTTGTTTCGTAAACAGTGGTTTGCTGTGATCACGGCGGTTTTGTTGGTTTCCGGAGTGATTACTCATGCTACACTGGCTTATCACAATTATTCCCTGAAATCAATGTATCTTAACAGGGATTTGCCTTTGAAAGCCATACAGGAAAAAGACTACCATATTCTGGGAGAACGCCGTGCCTTTGATAAAAACCCTTAACGGGCCCGTGAATTATTGATAAGCTCCCAGGGGTTGCTGGATTTTGTGTCGCTGATAACCTCGTATTCTTTATTTTGAAAAGCCGGATGTTTTTTGCTCAATGCTGCCACTACTTCACTATCAAAGCGATGGTATTTTAGTGATTTGTCGTAAAACACTAAATATTTTTCGATGATGCAAAACCTGCCGCCTCCGGCACAGACTGTATCGACACCTTTTTCGGCCCAGTGTTTCTGTGCCACGGCAAAAATTTCGGAATGCAGATCGGGCAGGCCGTCGGCAAAAAATATTTCCAGCGGCTCATGGCTATGGGCATCGGCGACCACCACAAATTTTTTTTCTATCAGAGGTAGTATCATCATTTTATTTTTCCAAAACTTCCATTAAGTAACGAAAACCTATGTCGGTTGCCGACTTTTCGAAGGTATCCACGGCATCTATCCTGACATCCCAGCCTGTATTCTTAAAACTACCGCCCCTTGTTTTTCCTTTATCATTAATCATCTCAGCCACATTGCCACACACATTGTACAAGCCTAAATCGTTGGGATAGTATGATTTAACAGGTGCGGTAATGTTTGCAGCGTCATATAATTCAAATGAGTTGCCGCCTTTTGGGTTTTTCACTATTTCGTATGTTTGCAGGTCCTTACGATACGTAATACGTTCGTCTCCATAGTGTTTGAAATTGCACATAAATTTACAATCTTTCATCAGATAGGGCCCCCAGGGATAGGGCATGGCCGTGTTATTTCCCCTCGCGGCAAAAGTCCATTCCTGACTGTTTGGCAAGCGAAAAACCACTTTTTTAAATTTACGTTTCGGAAAGGCATTATATTTTTCTGTCAGCCACTGACAAAAGAGGATGGCTGCCTCATAAGAAATATTTACTACGGGATAATCCTTATACGCGGGATGATGGTAGTAATAGTCAACATAAGGTTCGTTGTAGGCAAGTTTGTCACGCCAGTTTGCCGAATCTACCATTGATACCTTCAATAAATCTGTCCTGTTATTGGCCTTGAGATCATTTTCAAAAAGGCCGTACAAATAATTAGTTACCTCATATTTGCTTATATACACGCTGTCGGTAATCCGTGCCAGAGATTTTTCAATTTCTTTACTATCAATATCATATTTTTTTTCCTTGCCTGGAGTTATGGTATATCCGTTAATCAGCAAGGATAGTACAATTAGTGAGAATATTCTTACATGTGTCATTTTATCATAATATTTAAATACATGATTTTGCAAAGATACAATCAAATGTTTCATTGTTGACATGGTATGTGGAATTTAAAGACTACCTTTGCAAATTCTTTTTTAAAAAAAGTAAAACTATTATATAAGATGCAAGAAATCAGAAATATAGCTATTATTGCCCACGTTGATCATGGAAAAACCACCCTGGTCGACCGCATACTGTATCAGGTAAAGTTATTCCGCGAGAATCAGGAAAAGAGAGAACTCATACTTGATTCCAATGATCTGGAGCGTGAGAGGGGAATCACCATACTCTCCAAGAATGTTTCCGTGAGGTACAAAGGCGTTAAAATCAATATCATTGACACTCCCGGACACTCTGATTTCGGGGGCGAGGTGGAAAGAGTGCTGAATATGGCCGACGGGGTGCTTCTTCTGGTAGATGCTTTTGAAGGGCCAATGCCTCAGACACGTTTCGTGTTGCAGAAAGCTCTGGATCTGGGATTGAAGCCCGTTGTAGTCATCAATAAGGTGGACAAACCCAACTGTTCGCCCGATGAGGTACAGGAAAAAGTTTTCGACCTCATGTTCAATCTGGATGCCAGCGAAGATCAACTGAATTTTCCCACTGTTTATGGCTCTTCCAAACAGGGATGGATGTCGGCTGACTGGAAGCAGCCTACCAAGGATGTAAGTTATTTGCTGGATGTTATCATCAGGCATATCCCTGCCCCCAGTCATAAGGAGGGCACGCTGCAACTGCAAATCACCAGCCTCGATTATTCTTCTTATGTGGGACGTATCGCGGTGGGGCGCATTTCGCGCGGCAGCATCAAAGCGGGCATGCAACTTTCTCTGGTAAAAAATGACGGGACCATTAACAAAACTTCTATCAAAGAGTTATATCTTTTTGAAGGACTGGGCAAAGAAAAGGTTAAATATGAGGTGGAAGCCGGGGAAATATGCGCTGTGTTAGGCCCTGAGAATTTTGATATCGGCGATACCATAGCCGATCTGGAAAACCCTGAAGGGCTGGCTCCTATTAATGTTGACGAGCCCACTATGAGCATGTTGTTCACAGTAAATAACTCGCCTTTTTTTGGTAAGGAAGGAGCCTATGTTACTTCGCGCCACTTGCGTGAACGACTGTTTCGCGAAACAGAACGCAACCTGGCCTTACGCGTGGATGAAACCGACTCGCCCGACAAACTCAACGTATTTGGCAGGGGAATATTACACCTGTCTATCCTGGTTGAAACAATGAGACGCGAAGGATATGAGTTTCAACTGGGACAGCCGCAGGTAATCATCAAAGAAATTAACGGTGTCAAAAATGAGCCAGTAGAATCCCTTACCATACATGTTCCTGAACAGTTTTCAGGTAAGGTTATCGAGATAGTTACCAAACGCAAAGGCGAAATCGCGAACATAGAAACCCGCAACGACAGGATAGAGCTGAAATTTGATATTCCGGCAAGGGGTATCATCGGTCTTACCAACGCAGTGCTGACCGTTACCGAGGGTGAAGCCGTGATTGCTCATACTTTTAAAGCTTTTGAGCCATGGAAAGGAGAAATTCTAAATCGCCGCAACGGTTCGTTGATTTCGGGCGAAACAGGCACTGCCATTACCTATGCTCTGGATAAACTGCAGGATAGGGGACGTTTTTTTGTTGAACCCAACGACCAAATTTACGAAGGACAAATAGTGGGCGAAAATTCGCGCTACGATGATATAGTGGTAAATCTTACCAAGACCAAAAAACTGACTAATATCCGCGCCTCCGGGTCCGATGATAAAGCCATGATCATTCCGGCTGTAAAGTTTTCTCTCGAGGAAGCCATGGAATATATCAAAGACGATGAATACGTGGAAGTAACCCCGAAATCTATCCGTCTGAGAAAGATTATCCTGGATGAAACCCAACGCAAACGCAGCAAAAAGTCAACACCAGAAG
>DAOOWO010000153.1:0-6358 GCA_035371225.1 Bacteroidales bacterium
TAAACATATTTATACACATTGTTTTATTTTTATAAAAAATCCAAACAGTTTCTAAAAGTATTTTATTCGAAAAATGTATAGTAATACAACTTCCGTATTTAAAAATCGATCGTAAATTTCAGGAATTTATATCATACGAATATTGTAATCGCATTTTGACCTCCAACAGATAATCGTCATTACTATACTTAATCCAAAGTCGCTTGGAACTCCTTTAGATTAGTAAAGCGGCTATCTTATTCTTACAGAAAAAGGGGATCAAATATTTGCAAAAAGAAACATCGCTGTTACTTTTCAATTATCTTACAGACAAATTACATTATTTCATCAATTCGCCGATAATGGTATCAACCGAAATACCTTCGGCTTCGGCTTTGTAATTTTTTACTAAGCGGTGACGGAGAACCAACGGAGCCACATGCTGCACATCTTCGATATCCGGCGAAAACTTTCCGTTGATGGCGGCATTGCATTTGGCGCCGATAATCATGTATTGCGAGGCGCGCGGGCCGGCTCCCCACGAAATATAATCGTTGGCCCATTTGTGGGCGGCAGCTGTCCTGGGCCGCGTTACCGAAGCCAGATTTATGGCATAATTATACACATTGTCAGGCACGGGAATCTTGCGGATGACCGACTGAAATTCAAGAATTTCTTCGGCCGTGATCACCACTTCCACCCGGGGCATATAATTGGTGGTGGTGGTTTTTACAATATTTACTTCTTGTGCAAAATCGGGGTAATCAAGCCAGATATTAAACATAAACCGGTCGAGTTGAGCCTCAGGCAGAGGATAGGTACCTTCCTGTTCGATAGGGTTTTGCGTGGCTAATACAAAAAACGGCTCATCGAGTTTAAAGGTTTTTCCTGCCACGGTAACCGCTTTTTCCTGCATGGCTTCCAGCAGGGCTGACTGTGTTTTTGGCGGGGTGCGGTTAATCTCGTCGGCAAGAATTATATTGGCAAAAACAGGGCCTTTGATAAACCTGAATTTGCGCTCTTCGTCAAGAATTTCAGAGCCGATGATATCGGAAGGCATCAGGTCGGGAGTGAACTGTATCCTGGAATAATTTAGCCCGAGAGATTTTGCAATAGTATTGATCATCAGCGTCTTGGCAAGGCCGGGGACACCTATGAGCAGGGCGTGTCCGTTGCTAAAAATTGAAATTATGATGTTGCGTACCACCTCATCCTGTCCAATAATAACCTTGGCCGTTTCGGCTTTTACCTTGTTATACTTATCTACCAGCGCTTCCAGGGCTTCTATATCGGATTTAATTTGCATCTTCACTATTTTTTTATTGTTTATCGTTACGGAGCCAGGTATATTTGAAATTGCAGTCTTTGTAATTGTCAGAAATACTTACAAAAGTACTTTGTGTCTTTTCGTTGATCCAATCGCTGATGGCCTGGTTTTGTTTAATCTGTACTGCGATATTTTGTATTTGCGGGTAGTCATCTTTCAAATTGGCTTTGTGCGGCTCAGTACGTGATTTGAGCTTCAGCATACGGTAGGCCTGCTGGCCGTCTTCATTGGTAAATAACAGCGGGGCAGAAACTTCCCCAACCTTCATTTTTTCGATAACAAAAAACATGTTGGGATCAATTTCTTCGGGCGAGAATTTAGAATCACCCGAATATTGGTTGGTGAGCATTCCGCCGTTGACTTTGGTAGGGTCATCAGAATACAGTGCAGCCGCTCTTTCAAAAGTTACCGAATCTTTTTTTAAAAGATCTGCAATGTGGTCAATATCTTTTTTTGATTTTATCATATCCGCAGTGGAGGCTTTGGGAATCATAAGTATATGTCTCACATTAATGTATTCACCACGGCGTTCAATCATTTGAATAATATGATATCCTTTTTGGGTTTTCACTATGGGAGAAAGTTCTCCGGGTTTCAGCGAAAAGGCGGCCGCTTCAAATTCGGTAAAAAGTTCTCCCCTGCCCACAAAGCCCAGTTCACCACCTTTGGTCATAGAACCGGGATCTTCGGAATACAGGTTAGCCAGAGTGGCAAAATCTTCGCCTTTTTGCACACGCTCCCGCAGGCTGTTCAGTTTATCTTTAACTTTCTCTACCTCTTCCTGACTAATGACAGGCTTTTTCACTATCTGAGCCACTTCTATCTGTGAGCCAACCAACGGCAGGCTATCCGGCGAAATGCCATTGAAAAACTCCGTTACTTCCGTGGGAGTAATTTTCACATTCTGGGTAAGTTTCGACTGAACATTTTGTATAAGCAGGTAATCGCGTATCTTGCTGCGCATTTCCTCCTTAATCTGAAGGACTGATTTCTTGAAATATTCCTCGAGTTTTTCTTTTGAACCTATCTGGTCGATGAAATATCGCATCCTCCTGTCCAATTCGCTTTCCACCTGTTTGTCGGTAACGGTAATACTGTCTATCTCGGCCTGTGTAAGCAACAATTTCTGAAACATCACCTCCTCAAGTATATTGCATTTGAGTCCGGGTCCTTTGGTGTTGCCCTGCATCAGCGACTGAAAATACTCGTTTTCAATATCGGAATACAGTACGATGTTGTTGCCCACCACCGCCACCACCTCATCGATAAGGATTTTTTCATTGTTTTGTTGTGCTACGCCGGCCACAGATAAGGTGAGCAGGAGAAATAACAGTACCGTTTTATTTTTTATGTTTGTCATTAATTCGGGGTGTTATCTGATAATAACTGTTTTAACTCAAAATTAGTATGATATCCTTTATTTTTTAAAAACTTCAAAATCTTTTTTCCGCAAGGCATTATCATAAATATCTTTTCTCATATTCTCTATCAGGGCAAGTTTTCTTTTGTTGATGATTATGTCGCGGATATTGCCTTGCTCAAAGCTCAAAGGCGATAAGCCCTCCTTAATCATAAAACCCTTGATATTCATCAGATAGGTATATGCTGAATCCTGAATTTCAATAAAGCGGTTATTTTTCAGGTACTCCTCCTGATTATATGTGTTTATAGGGATTTCTTTAAGGATATCATTGAACAACAACCAACTCTGGTCATCGAGATAATAATTCACGGCGTATTTATGACAAAAATCCTGCAGTTTTTTCATTTCCTGTGGGCTGCCTGACCTAATCAGGTTGCGTACCGGAGCCGGCGATACTTCTTTGGGTATTTTAACATAGATAACCTTGACAATATTCTCTTTCAACACAAAATTATCTTTGTGCAGTTCGTAATAGCGGGAAATCTCTTCGTCGGTAACCAAAGTATCCAGCCTTTGACTGATAAGCTTTGACTCGTATTGAAAAACCGTGAGAGAGTTTTTATATTCCTCGAGTTGCTTAGTAAAATCTTTTTCCTCATCAGATAGATTTTTTTCTGCCTGCGCAATAATCAATTGTTGATTTATCCAATTATCAACATATTCATTCACAATGTCCATACTATCTTCTCCAGAAATATCAAGCGGCAGCGCCCCCTGAACATCAGACACATACAAATATTTATCATACACTCGTGCCAAAGGCTCCTTATCTCCGTCAAGTTTGGCATTACAGGCACAAAATACAACAGCAATAATAAAAAAGATCTTTTTCAAAAAATATTTTATCAAAATACCTGAAGAAACGGGTTAAGTGTTAATGATTACAAGCCTTATTTCAACAGCGATTCAAAAACGCCCTGATTGACTTCATAGGAATATTTGCTTCTGAGTTGTTTTATCCATTCCTCTTCAAGATAGTTCTGATAGTCGGCAGTGATAAGTCCCTTGGCTTCTTTCAACAGTTTGGGTTCGGGCGCCACCGGGTTGTGCACCACTACAAAAATCACCTTATTATCTTTGTTAATATTCTCTGTTACACCTTTTTCCCATTTAATTTCATCAATAACAGGGTTATCTTTTCTGGAGAACTTTTTGTGTTCAATTTTGAGATAAGGAACCGTATCCACATTTATTTTTTTATAAATGTCCATTTCGGTAATTTTTCCATTGATATAGTTTTTCACCAGTTTGCGCGCACTTTTGGCTGTTCCCTGATTATTGCAGGTAAAAATCGACGCATCAAGACGTTCGTCCCACATATATTTGTTTTTATTATTTTCGTGGAAAGCTGCCAGTCCAGTGGTATCCTGTATGGCCTTTGACCAAACCTTTTTATCGGTAAGTTCAAACAACATAATACCATCGCGGTATTCTTTCATCAATGCTTTAAATTCAGGATATTTTTGCTCGAGCTTTGAATCTTCAAACTGCAAACAACTTTCGTCGATAAAGTCATTATATCGGTTATTCACAAAATCATTAATTTTCATCTTTATTCTTCTGCCCTGCTTGGTGCCAAGAAATTTGGCAAAATCCTGTTGAGTTATGGTTTTGTCCCCGATAGAAAACATGGGCTTGGTAAGACTTGCTGCTTTGGCAGGTTCCCATTTTCCTTCAAAAATGGTGGAATCCACAACGGTATAAAAATCGTTGACAACGCCAGGCTGTTCTTTAAATCCGTATTCACCCATGATGCGATTGATTACCGATTCTTTGCTTTTATTTGCGCGGCTGTCTTTTATAATTCTGGCCTTAAGCTGGGTTTTTTCTTCGTCGAAAGATTTCACGGGGGTTCTTTCGATAAGTTTGATGATATGCCAGCCATAAACAGTTTGCACTGGTTCTGAATATTCATTAAGATTAAGTTTGGCCACGGCTTCGATAAATTCTGGCACCATACGGTTTACTCCAAAACCCTGCAGCACGCCTCCTTTTGCAGCAGACCCTTTATCATCTGAATATACTTTTACCACATTTTCAAACGGTTCTCCTCCTTTTAATTTGGCATAAGCTTCGTCAATTTTTGATTTGTATGAACTCTGGTTTTCGGGTTTTACATCTTTGGGGACTTCAATAAAGATATGAGCCACCACAGCCCTTCCCATGGCCGGTTTTCTGTTCACCACTTTTATCAGGTGGTAGCCATAATCGGTTCGTACCGGTAGTGAAACCTGGCCCACTTTGGTGTTGTAGGCTCCATTTTCAAAAGGATAAATCATGTCCAGCACAGAAAAATAGCCAAGGTCGCCGCCATTGCCTTTAAATATTGATTTTGAGTCGGGTTCTTCCCTGTCGCGTGCCGAAGGATCATCAGAAGTTTCTTTGGCCACTTTGGCAAAATCCTCGCCCTTGAGTAGGCGCTCGCGAATTTTCAGCACTTTTTTATAGGCAGCCAGGGTATCTTCCGGTGTGGCATCTTTACTAACTTTTATCAGGATATGGCTGGCTCTGATATCCCACTGCAACCTGTCGTAGGCTTCTTTTAAAAGATCGTCGTCCACTTGTTTGTCAGTCAGGTAAGGCTGAGCCAGTTGCTTGCGGTATCCTGCAAGTTCGTTTTTAAATGAGGTGAAGGTGTCCAGCTTCTGCTCTTCAGCTTCTTTTACTTTAAGTTTAAAATTGATATAAAGATTCAGGTATTCATCAAGTGATTTTTTGTCCATCAAATCGCCTTTAATGTTGTTCTTTTTATAGACATTCAGGAATTCTGTCTTTGTAATCTTTTCGCCGGCTACAGTAAGAAGTACCTCATCATTAACCTGTGCATTTGTCCTTCCGCAAAGAAATACGGTCAATACTAAAATAATAAACCTTTTCATAGTTTTTCGATCTGATTTTAAAATTTAGTGCAAAAATATGTTTTCTTAGAACAAATTCAAAAAATTATCTGCTATAATTTGGGGCTTCGCGGGTAATAATCACATCGTGGGGATGGCTTTCGGCCACACTTGCAGGTGTTATTTTTATGAATTTGGCTTTTTGTAGCTTTTCAATGTTTTTTGCGCCGCAATATCCCATTCCCGCCTTCAGGCCGCCCACCATCTGATGAATTACCTCCGATAAGGTTCCTTTGTATGGTACCCTTCCCACAATACCTTCCGGTACGAGTTTCAGGGCATCATCTTCACTTTCCTGGAAATAGCGGTCTTTGGAGCCGCGCTGCATGGCTTCAATAGAACCCATTCCCCTGTATGTTTTAAATTTGCGGCCTTCAAAAATCACCGTTTCGCCCGGTGATTCGTCCACTCCTGCCAGCATAGAACCCAACATTACGGTATGTGCGCCTGCTGCGATAGCTTTTACTATGTCGCCGCTGAAGCGTATACCCCCGTCGGCAATTAACGGCACACCAGAACCCTTGATAGCTTTGGCCACGGAATGTATGGCATATAACTGCGGCACACCAACCCCTGCAATAATACGTGTAGTACAGATTGAGCCTGGTCCGATACCCACCTTAACGGCATCGGCGCCTGCTTTTATCAGGTCTCGGGCGGCTTCGGCAGTGGCAATATTCCCTACCACTAAATCTATTTCCGGATAGTTTTTCTTAAATAGTTTCGCAGCTT
>DAOOWO010000154.1:0-6336 GCA_035371225.1 Bacteroidales bacterium
ATAATTTGCAGTTTAAACTTGATTCAATAATAAAGGAAGCTGATTTGCTTTATAGCTATGAAAAAGCTGTTTGGAATGCAAGTGATATATTGATGAGTGATAGTAAATTGAAAAAAAATTATGGTGGCTATGTGGTTTCGCATTCAAATGACACAATTTCTACGATATTCATTGACAAAGATCAAAAACAGAAAATCGCAAAATATTTTTTCACAAAATCTAATTTGAATTCACCATTTAATTCTGAAATAGGTTTTTCACCTTTGACGAATTCAGAACAAGAGCTACTGGATATTAAAATAAAAATAATTAATCAGTTATCTGACAAGAAATACGAAGTTGGAATTCCGCAGAATTTTAATCCAAATTTTGTTTTAATCAAAGAAAAGGAAGAATTTAAATTCTACATTTTGATGGGGACATCGGAATCTGGCATTGTTCCTTTTGGAAATGATTACCTTTTTTGGGCTGATTCAAAAGGAAAAATTACGAATTGGAAAAAATTTCATTCTCGGATGATACCTGCTCAATCAAAAGGACCAAATGGAGAAAAAGTAATTTCTGCTATACATTCTCATTTAAAGACAACCCCATATATTACTGCAACAGATATTTGTACATTTAGATTATATGGTGGTTTATGCGATATGGAGGAATTTATGGTTTTATGCACAGCGACAGATAAATATTATAAGTACTCTATAAAGACAAATAAAATTGAAATAACTGAACCATAATCGGTTGCTAACACCTAGAGCGATAGCCGAAAAGCCCTTCCGCCGCGGCGGAAAAAACGGCCTGCCCCGGAAGGATTTTCGGGGGGCGACACCGAAAAGCCTTATGAGTAGGACATTTAAACTCAAAACAAAAATGAAAAAATTATTATCAATTACATTTATTATGGCAGTTATAATTTTTGCCATTTTTACTTCATGTAAAAAAGAAGAAGGACCGCAAGGGCCAGCAGGACCAGCAGGTGCAGATGGAAATGCAAATGTGCATACAAAAACATTTACTAATGTTGGCTGGATTCAGAGTGGTGATGAATATTTTTGTGATTTAATTGACACTGATATTACTCAAGATATAAGTGATAATGGATCTGTACAAGTTTATTGTCTATTGACCACCAATACATGGATACAACTTCCTTGGGTATATCCAGTTGGAGGGTATACAAACTATTTTAATGTCTACATTTATGGTTCAACACAGAAGGTTAGAATTACGAAAAGTTGTTCTGCTCCTCCTGCATCTGATCCAGGTACATCAACATTTAAAGTTGTGTGTACTGAAGGAAATTAATTTAAATTAGTGACATGTTAATAATGAGAACCTGCCCATAACTCGAGGCTGGCTATCATTCGGTTCGTACTTTGTGGACAGGAACGCAGCAGACAGAGATGTTCGTTCTTTAAGATAAGGCATAGAAACCGCACGAATAGGTAGCCCTGTTCGTTACTTTGTGATATAGTAATTATCAAAACAGAAACAATGAAATTAATAATAATCATTTTTACTATAATAGCATCTTGCCAGTTGTGTGTAGGTCAATCTAAAACCAAAACACAAGAAGTTATAACGGATACACCTGAATTAATAATTGTAGATGCCAATGTAGCCTATTCTCATTCTGATAAATCAGTTACTATGTCTGTTGCCCCAAAAAATCTTCAAGGGTACAAAGTGTACAGCACAATCGCTGAAACTCTAAAATCTCCAAAAGAAGTTTTCATTTTAGACTTGTCATCTCAATATTTGACTAAAATACCAGAAGAAATTAAAACTTTGACCAACCTAAGGTCATTAGATTTATCCTTCAATGACATAAGAGAAATACCCAAATGGATATCTGAACTTGAAAATCTGATAGAGTTAAATTTAATGTCAAATGAGTTAAGTCAAATAGAAAAATCAATATTTGAGTTGAAAAATCTAACCCACTTAAACCTTAGTATGAATCAACTTACCGAACTTCCCTCAGAAATAGGAAATCTAAATAGTCTGATTGTATTTGAATGTACAAATAACAAAATAAAAGAATTGCCAAAATCTATTGGAGAATTAAAAAATTTGTATCATTTTGAAGTTTATAGTAATAATTTAATCTCATTGCCAGAAACAATAGGAAATTGTTCTGGTTTAGTTAATTTAAACTTTTCATACAACAAGGTTTCTGAAATACCATCCTCAATTGGGAAACTAAAGAAATTGACTTGGCTTTACTTTGATAAAAATTTAATCTCTGTTTTACCAGATAGTTTAATTGAATTGACAAATTTGACATATTTTGGTCTTAGTGACAATAAAATAGAGAAATTACCAGATGATTTTGGAAGACTGAAAAATTTGTATGGTTTTGCAATGAATAACAACAGACTTAAAGCTTTACCTGAATCATTTTTTAAAATGAAATCATTAGGCGACATTCATTTAGAAAATAATGAACTTAGTATTCAGGTTAAAAATAAATTAAAGAAGACGTTTAATACAATACCACTTTATTTATAATAATTATTAAATGGCGAAAGCACAACAGCAGTTTGGCAAAATGGCGGGTTCAATGCTAAATTCAATATCAGTTCTTCGATTAAACTTTTGTATAAAACTGAACATTTGTGCTTCGATTTCCGCCATTTCGCCAAGCTGCAAACCATCGCGGGTTTATTGAAAACATGACAGTAGCAAAGAAATAAACAGAAAAATAGAAATGAATATTAATTATTAAAAAATATTTCAAAAATGCGACACAAGCGATTACTATTAAACGCCATAATTTTGTCAGGTCTTGAACTGACAGGCTCGCAGGCACAAACCATGTATCTAATACAAAGCAATGGTACACAAACAGCTTACGCTTTGAATAGTGTACGAAAGATGACATTTTCGGGAGGAAATGCAACAATTCTGAAAACCGATAATTCCACGGGCGTATATGCTTTAAATGGATTGAGGTTTTTGAATTTCGAAGACCTAACCACTAACATAAATGAACAGCCCATGCAGTCAGGTAATTCCCAAATGCTGACTTACCCCAACCCTGTGGCAGATGTGCTTAATATTGACTTAAGAGCCGAAGATGGTACCGGAATACTAAGCATTATAACGCTCGAAGGAAAAGTAATGCAAACGCAACACACAAGCGGCAATGGCTTGGTGCCACTCCAAATGAGCCATTTGCCCAAAGGTATTTACCTGTGCCAATATCAAAATGAAAACACCATTAAAACAGTGAAAATCCTTAAACAATAAAAAAGAATAATTATCATGAAAACCATAGATTTTATCAAAAAAGTTACATTAGCAGCCTTTCTCTTTTTCGGCTTTTCCCTTTCAACTGTTGTTGCCCAAAACGACACCATGTATGTGATGAAAAATGGAGCCGTAGTAGGCAAATATAATGTTAATACAGAGGTTGACAGTGTGATCTTTTATCAACCCGTCATGCAGCCTGGTAATACTTTTACCGACGCACGCGATGGCCATGTTTATCATACCGTAACAATTGGCGCTCAGGTATGGATGGAAGAAAACCTGGGATATTTACCCAGCGTTGTAGGACCTGTCACAGAATCCTATTCGGCGCCTTGTTATTATGTTTTTGGCTATAGTGGTACAAGCGTATTCGATGCCAAAGCCACCGCTAATTACAATACCTACGGTGTACTATACAACTGGCCGGCGGCTATGGCAAGTTCAGCAAGCAGCAGTGCCAACCCAAGCGGTGTACAGGGTGTATGCCCTACAGGCTGGCATTTGCCAAGCGATGCGGAGTGGACACAGTTGACTGATTATTTAGGAGGTGCAAGTGTTGCCGGAGGTAAACTAAAAGAAGCCGGCACAACCCATTGGAACAGCCCCAACGCCGGAGCAACCAACGAATCGGGTTTTACAGCCCTTCCGGGTGGCTACCGTTACGATATGGGGGAATTTTTTAGTACCGGAAGCTACGGCTACTGGTGGTGTGCCACGGCGGTTGATAATATTCTGGCCTGGGGACGGCTTATAAACTACAATTTCGGCAATGTTGACAGATACAACTACCTTAAGGAACTTGGAATGTCTGTCCGTTGTGTGAGGAATTAATACCGATTCAATTAGCCTTTTCAGGAGAATTATTAAAAACCATAAGAATAAGAGAAATGCCCATCCTGACGAAAATGTTGATGGCGAAAACATTGATAAAGAGGTTTTATAGAACTTTGCGTTAATGCCATTTGATGGTTCCACCTGCCACCCAATTCCGTATTATCCAATTGCTTATCTTTGTATGTAAATTCATGGCAATGATACATAAACCAGGGCTTTTTCTTTTTCTACTTTTTTTTGTCAGCGGTATTTTTGCTCAAAACAACAGTATCTGCACGCATATCGGCATACTGGCTTCCGACTCGCTACAGGGCCGTAAGCCGGGGACTCCGGGAGGCGAGGCCGCAGCCATGTACATAAAACGGCAGATGGCCGAAAGTCGCCTGAAAATGCTTTTTGACAATGGTTTTCAATATTTCGATGTGGTGACGGATGTTCAAGCCGGCAGCAAAAATTCGCTTAGTTTTCAAAACCATCAATTTATTTCCAAAAAAGATTTTCTCCCTTATTCATACTGCCGTGATACCGCCATAACGGCCCCTTGTGTCTTTGCCGGCTATGGACTCAGCATAACGGCTGACAGTCTGCATTGGGACGATTATCAGGGCCTCGACGTAAAAAACAAGTGGGTGATGGTGCTCAGGGGGCACCCCTACACCGACAAAAAACAAAACCCTTTCGAAAGTTACAGCTCCGACAGGAATAAAATGCTGACCGCCTACGATCGAGGCGCCGCCGGTATCCTGCTGGTGTCGGGCCCCTCCCTCGAAAAAGAAGATGCGCTGCTGCCCATGACTTATGAAAAAATTCCTGCCCGCTCTGCCATACCTATGATTAACATCACCCGTAAGACGGCCAACCTCATGCTTGCTGAGTCGGGAAAAACGGTGAGCCTGCTGCAGCAGCTTGCCGACAGCGCCAGCCAACACGGAGGCTTCCAACTCAACGCAACTGTTGATGCCAGTGTGGAGGTGGTACATACCAAGGTGAAAACAGCCAACGTGGCGGCTATGTATATGATGCACCCGGCAGCAGGCGAATATATCGTCATAGGCGCTCACTACGATCATCTGGGCATGGGAGGAAAAGGTTCCGGTTCGCGCAACCCCGACACGGTAGCTGTGCACCACGGGGCCGATGATAACGCCTCGGGAACAGCCCTGGTGCTGGAGGTGGCAAAGCGCCTGTCGGAATCAAAATGGAAAGGAAAATATAATATCATCTTTGTGGCGTTCAGCGCCGAAGAGTCGGGCTTGCTGGGTTCTTCGTGGTTTGTGCAGCACCTGCCGGTTGATAAGCGAAAAATAAAATTGATGATAAACTTTGATATGGTGGGACGCCTCAACGAATACCGGACGCTGTCTGTAGGCGGCATCGGTACATTTGCTGATGCGGAAAAAATTTTGTCGGCTGTGAACGATACTAATAAACTGAAACTGGCTTTTGCCAAAGAAGGCTATGGCCCTTCCGACCATGCTTCCTTCTATGCTGACAGCATACCTGTGTTATATTTCAACACCGGTGTCCATCCCGATTATCATCTGCCTGCCGACGATGTGAAAAAAATAAATTGTGCCGGCTTGTCGGTTATCGCTGATTTTGTAGTGAAGATGATTGATGAACTAAGCCTGAATACTTATGATCTTGCTTTTCACGAAGCCGGGCCACGCACTAAAAGTAGTCAGCGTACAGGCCTCAAAGTTACGCTGGGTATCATGCCCGATTTTGCTCGCCAGGATATCAAGGGCGTGGCGGTGGGAGCCGTCAACGCTGATGGCCCGGCACAGCGGGGAGGCATGAAAAAGGGCGACGTGATCATCGCCATTAGCGAAAAAACAGTAAACGACATTTATGAATATATGGAGCGGCTGAAAACTTTGAGCGCCGGAAGTCTTATTACTGTTGATGTGATGAGAAACGGCGAAAAGGAAGTGCTCCTGATACAACTTTAATATTTTTGATTATCATGGAACAAATTTTAAACTCCCGGAAAAAAATGGTCATGGCCTGGGCGCTGGCTATCATCATCACGCTTGCAGCCGCCTGGTATCAGCGTGTTACCGGACCTACCCACCCGCTAAAAGTGAGTGCCGCAGTCAATGGCAAATCTTATGGTTTTTCGCTGGCCCGGAGCGGCAGCTCGTCGGAAAACGAAATACAGGTTCCGGTAACCGATAAGGAGGTCAGGGGATACTTAATTTACAGGAGGTACCCAACCAGTGAGCCCTGGGATACCCTTCCGATGCA
>DAOOWO010000155.1:0-6327 GCA_035371225.1 Bacteroidales bacterium
ATTTTAAAGTTCCAGCTTATGTATCCCATGCTGAATTCAGATATGGGCAGCAGTAGTTCCAATATCATGGTTACCAACGATGATTATCCTGCCATACAGGATCTTGACGGTGACGGCGATTTAGACATCCTGGTATTTTTCGGATTGGGCACTTTTCTTGAAATGCATCAGAATCTTTCGCAGGAACTATCGGGCAATAATGACACCTTGCTTTATGAGCTCAGTTATCACTGTTGGGGAGATTTTGCAGAAAGCTCTCTTGACAATTCATTAAGTTTGAATGTCACATGTCCCTGGCGCAATGATACAGTTAATCCCGACAAGGCTACGCGCCATGTGGGTTCAACCATGCTGGCTGACGATTTTAACGGAGACGGCCTCATCGATATGATACTGGGTGATGTGGACTATTTCAACTTGATAAAACTGACCAATGGCGGTACCGCCGATTCGGCTCATATAATTAGCCAGGACACCTTATTTCCTTCTAACACCACACCGGTAAATTTCAATTCATTTCCTGTTGCCAGTTATCTGGATGTAAATAACGACGGAAAAAAAGATTTGCTGGTGTCTCCTTTTTCGTCCGTATATGCGTTGGCAGAAAACACCAGGAGCATTTGGTATTATAAAAACAACGGAACGGCCACAGTTCCGGTATTTGATTATGTGAAACCCGACTTTTGGCAAGGTGAAATGTTAGAAGTGGGCACCGGGGCATATCCGGTATTATACGATTATAACAATGATGGTTTGCAGGATATTATCATAGGAAACTATGGTTATCTGGATTCTTCGTATTATGAATTTGGTTATCTGAAGGAGATATTCCGTTCGCAAATCGCGGTATTGGAAAACACAGGAACAACAACTAACCCTTCATTTCATTTGGTAAACAATGACTATGCCGGCCTGTCAGCGTTAAAACTTATTGGGTTGCTGCCCACTTTCGGCGATTTGGATGATGATGGTGATATGGATATGATCAGTGGGGTTTCGGACGGCACCCTCCTCTACTTCGAAAACATTGCAGGTACTGGTAATATACCCGTGTATAACACTCCGGTTTTTAATTACCAATCCATTGATATAGGCACTTACAGCGCCCCACAGCTTTTTGATATTAACAGCGACAGCCTGCTGGACCTGGCCATTGGAAACAAAACCGGTTTGATTTCCTACTATCAGAACACCGGTAGCAGCACCAATCCACTATTTACCAAGATAACCGACAGTCTCGGAAAGGTAAATGTAACTGACCCCAACATTTCAGTACATGGGTACAGTGCCCCGTGCTTTTTTAAAGATTCAAATAAAACAAAGCTATTTACAGGGTCGGAAAAAGGAAATATTTTTTATTATAAAGATATTGAATCTAACCTTGCAGGAAAATTTACTGCATATGACTCGCTGCTGATATATACTGATAAAGATTCCGCAAACAGATATATCAATGACGGCATGCGCTCAGGTGTTGCCGTGTATGATTTGAACAACGACGGATATAAAGATATCATCACGGGGAACTTTGCCGGTGGCCTTTGTTTTTATTATGGCACCAAACCACAAGTGTTTAGCGGCATCAGTACAGCCAGGCCTGCTGAAGCATCCGGGTTCAGCATCTATCCCAATCCGGCAAATTCAATTATTAAAATTGAATTCCACAAAACCATAGAAGCCACCGCTTTGGTAGAAATATTTGACATCATCGGGCACAGGGTTTATACAGGGACTTTTCCGGCAAAGCAAACCCTGGAAATAGATGTTTCGCCCCTGAATAACGGTTTTTATACAGCAAAAATGTCCGTTTCGGGCAGGCCAAACAGCTTTATAGTTTTAGGCAGCCGGAAATTCATTATTGCCCGATAACCACCTATATTATCAGAAATTGGGTTTAATAGTGTACTTCTTATAAAACTCCTGGATACATTTTACTGCTTCGTCAGATGAATCAACCAATTCAAAAATGTGGAGGTCATCGGCATTGATATTGTTTTCTTTCAGCACTTTATCCTTAATCCAGCTCACCAGGCCTTTCCAATAATCTTTACCAACGAGTACTACCGGAAAGGTAACATTTTTCTTTGTTTGTATCAAGGTTATAGCTTCAAAAAATTCGTCGAGGGTACCATAACCCCCGGGCATTACTATAAATCCCTGTGCGTATTTGACGAACATGGTTTTGCGTACAAAAAAATAATCGAAAGAAAGGTTTTTATCCCTGTCTATAAAATCGTTTGCTTTTTGTTCGAAAGGCAGTTCGATGTTCAGCCCCACAGATTTACCTTTTCCAAAGTAAGCGCCCTTATTACCTGCCTCCATGATACCGGGTCCGCCACCGGTGATTACGCCAAAGCCCAGGCGAACCAGTTTAAAGGCAATATCCTGTGCCATTTCGTAATATTTATTGTCGGGGCGGGTACGTGCCGAACCGAAGATGGTAACACATGGCCCAATTTTGGTAAGTTTTTCAAAACCATCAACAAACTCGGACATCACTTTAAAAATCTGCCAGGAATCCTGTATTTTTATTTCCTGCCAGTTTTTTGGTTCCAGCGCATCAATCAGTTGTTCTTCTTCATCATTATCGAGCTTATGCATAATGTTTTTTTATATATTAACTGATAGAAAAAAATTTTATTGTTGCAACAACAGCGGTTTTAAAAATTCCACAGTATAACTATTGTCGCATTTTAATATAGATTCCGGTGTCCCTTCACAAATAATTTGTCCTCCCCTGTTTCCGCCTTCAGGGCCAAGGTCAATAATATAATCGGCCATTTTTATCACATCCATATTGTGTTCAATAACAATAACGGTATTACCTTTTTCGACGAGTTTATCGAGCACCTTCAATAATACGTTAATATCCTCAAAATGGAGCCCGGTGGTAGGTTCGTCGAGAATATAAACCGTGCGTCCGGTATCTTTTTTTGCCAGTTCTGTGGCCAGTTTTACTCTTTGGGCTTCGCCGCCCGACAAGGTGGTGGATTGTTGTCCCAGACGAATGTATCCCAGGCCTACATCCTGAAGTGTTTTAATTTTTTGAATGATAGCAGGTATCTGTGAAAAAAACTCAACGGCCGTATCAATATTCATTTCGAGCACATCGCTGATTGATTTGCCTTTGTACTTTATCTCTAATGTTTCACGGTTATATCGCTTTCCGTTGCAGCTTTCGCAGGAAACATAAACGTCGGGCAAAAAATTCATTTCTATTGTTTTCACGCCGGCGCCTCCACATGTTTCGCAACGGCCGCTTTTTACGTTAAACGAGAATCTGCCGGGCAGGTATCCCCTGATTTTTGATTCGGGCATCTGCGCAAATAACTTTCTGATATCATCAAAAACACCGGTATAAGTAGCCGGGTTGGATCGTGGGGTACGGCCTATAGGTGACTGGTCAATTTCAATGACTTTGTCGATGTTTTTTATCCCTTCAATTTTTTTATACTCCAGAGGTATTTGTTCTGAGCGATAAAAATGCCTGCTTAATATTGGATACAGGGTTTGGTTGATCAATGTGGATTTTCCGCTGCCCGACACGCCTGTAACGCAAATAAAAGTTCCCAAAGGGAAAGTGGCTGTGACGTTTTTAAGGTTATTGCCACTGGCTCCAATCAGCTTGAGCACGTTGCCATTAGCTTTGCGCCTGGAAGAAGGTACTTTGATTTGATACGCATCGTTAAGGTACAGGGCGGTAAGGCTGTTGGTTTTCATCACTTCGGCAGGTGTGCCCTGGGCCATGATATATCCGCCGTTTATACCGCCGCCCGGCCCGATATCAATAAGATGATCGGCTTCCAGCATGGTATCCCTGTCGTGTTCGACCACGATAACAGAGTTTCCCAGGTCGCGCAACTCTTTCAGTGCCTTTATCAGGCGGTGGTTGTCGCGTTGGTGAAGCCCGATGCTTGGTTCGTCAAGGATATATAAGACATTGACCAACTGCGAGCTAATCTGCGTGGCAAGTCTGATGCGCTGGGCTTCGCCTCCCGACAGGGAAGCTGCGGGGCGGTTCAGGGTAAGATAATCTAAGCCAACTTCGAGCAAAAACATTATCCTGCTTTTTATTTCACGAATGACCTCAAAGGCAATTAAAAATTTGGAAGGTTCGAAAAACTTTTCCGCATCGTTGAGCCAGGCCATCAATTCGTGGAGATCGCTTCCGGCAAGGTCGGCGATTGTTTTATCATTGATTTTGAAAAAAAGCGATTCTTTTTTTAGTCTGGCCCCATGACATTCAGGACAAACAGTTTTGTTCATAAAGCTGCCTGCCCATTTTTTTATACCTGCAGAAGTCGCTTCATTATTCTGGTTGCTGATAAAATTAATAATACCTTCAAAATTCATCTTATATGGTGAAGTAACGCCGAGATACTCGTTTTTCACGGCAAATAGCTCATCACTTCCATATAAAATAATATTTATTGCTTTTTCGGACAATTCGCTAAGGGGTGTCTCAAGTGTAAAATCGTAACGTTTTCCGATGGCTTCCAATTGATGAAATATCCAGGTACTTTTATACACACCGATAGGAATGATTCCCCCGTTATGAATGGTTTTTGAAAAATCAGGAATAATTTTATTCAGATCCACCTGCAGTATTTCGCCCAGGCCTGTACATTTGGAGCAGGCGCCGTAAGGCGAATTAAAAGAAAAAGTATTTGGCTCAGGTTCGTCATAGGAAATGCCGCTCACAGGGCACATCAGCATATGACTGAAATGTTGCACAGCCCCTGATTCAATATCCACTACCATCAGAGAGCCCTTTCCGTGTTTCATTGCGGTTTGAACAGATTGGGATAAGCGTGACTTATTTTCATCGGTAATAAAAATCGTATCTACAACAATTTCTATATCATGCATTTTGTAACGGTCGAGTTGCATTCCATGATTTATTTCCCTGATAGCGCCGTCGATACGGACTTTTAAAAAGCCCAGTTTGCTTATCTGTTCAAATAGTTCGCGGTAATGTCCTTTTCGGCCTTTTACTTTAGGGGCCAGGATACTGATATTTTTTTTCAGAAACTTCTGCAGAATGAGGTCTAATATCTGCTGTTCCGAATAGCGCACCATTTTTTCTCCGGTAATGTATGAGTAGGCGTCGGCGGTTCGGGCAAACAGCAGTCGCAGAAAATCATATATTTCAGTAATGGTACCCACCGTGGAACGAGGGTTTTTGTTTGCAGATTTCTGCTCGATGGAAATTACCGGAGACAAACCGGTGATTTTATCCACATCAGGTCTTTCTATATTACCAATGAATTGCCTGACATAGTTTGAGAATGTCTCCAGATAGCGCCTTTGTCCTTCGGCATAAATAGTATCGAATGCCAGGGAGGACTTACCGCTGCCGCTAAGGCCGGTGATAACCACCAGTTTGTTTCGGGGAATAACCAGATCAATATTTCGCAGGTTGTGTTCTCTGGCGCCAAAAATTTTCAATTGAGATTCATCCTCAAATAAAAGCTGCACTTCCTGGTCAATATTCTGCAAAAATTCCGGCATTTTCCAAAAGAAATATTATCTGATCTTGTCCACTGTCAGCGTATCGTTAAACAAACGGCCATCATTGGAGGCCGCGGAAAGCAACATAGTATACTTATCAAATCCGGGTTTGGGAAACCATACTTTGTATTTTTTATGTTCCTTGTTGGTGAGGGTGTATTTTATTATCCAGGGATTGAGTTCCTTTAATGTCCGGTAATTGGAATTGTGTTGCTTTGCAAAATCGGGCCAGTTGGACACAGCCGAATCAACGCTTACCGAATACACGGGTAAGGCAGGATACATATCGATATTACGAAGATAAAAGCCATAATAAACCGGTGTCAGGTAAATAAGTTTCAAGGCCAGAATCCGGTAAACATAACGCTGTGTTTCTTTATTCAGAAATAAATCATAGTAATTATCGGTTTTCTGATCTTTAAGAACGACATCCAATCCGGCCATGCCCATATTATATGATGCAGCGGCCAATGTCCAGTTGTGGTACTTATTATAAGCTTTTTTCAGGTAAATGCATGCTGCTTCAGTAGATTTTTCGAGGTTATAGCGTTCATCAACTTCCTGATTGATTTCGAGGCCATAGCTCAATCCTGTGCCTTTTAAAAATTGCCAATATCCAGCAGCACCGGCCGGCGAAACAATGTTTTCCAATCCACTTTCTATCAATGCCAGGTATTTAAAATCCATCGGTACTTTATTGGCTTGCAATACCGAATCCATGACAGGAAAATAACGAAACGACCTCTTTAATAATAACAAAGTATTGGACTGCCAGTATGAATTAACGAGCAATTCGCGGTCAAGGCCTTCGCGGAC
>DAOOWO010000156.1:0-6318 GCA_035371225.1 Bacteroidales bacterium
TTTGCAGGGTAATGGTAGCGTATGTTTGGGTAGCTGCCTCTATTTTCACATTTTCTTTGGCTTCCACGGCCTGGTGCAACCCATCCGACCAACGCCGGCCTTCCATAATACGGCCTGTTTGTTCGTCAACAATTTTTATCTTATTATCGATGATGACATAATCCACATCTATCTCAAACAACGAATAAGCCTTCAACAACTGAGTTACCGTATGTACGCGTTCCGATTTCACTTCATACTCCTGCAACATTTCATTTTTTCGTAACAGCCGGTCATTATCCGAGAGGTTTTGTTTTTCCAGCTCGGCAATTTCATTGCCTATATCGGGCAAAATAAAGAAACGCACATCATCGGTACCGGATGTGATCAGGTCTATACCCTTTTCGGTAAGGTCCACAGAATTATTTTTTTCGTCGATCACAAAAAACAGCTCATCGTCAATAATGTGCATATTTTTGCTTTGCTCCTGCATGTAAAAATTTTCTGTTTTCTGCAGCAAAGCACGCATTCCCGGCTCGCTGAGGAATTTTATCAGGGCTTTATTTTTGGGCAATCCATGATGGGCACGCAACAAGAGTACTCCTCCCTGTTTCTCGTTTTCAGAGCTCAGGGGTTCCTGCGAAAGCAGTTTTTTGGCATCTGCCAGCATGTTGGTGACCAGATTTTTTTGTGCATTATACACTTTTTGAACATTAGGTTTAAAATCTTCAAAAAGCTGATTTTCTCCCTTGGGAGTCGGCCCGGAGATAATGAGCGGCGTACGGGCATCATCGATCAATACCGAGTCCACCTCATCCACGATGGCATAATTATGCTTGCGCTGCACCAGTTCTTCAGGAGAGCGAGTCATATTATCCCTGAGGTAATCAAACCCAAACTCATTGTTGGTACCGTACGTAATATCTGCGAGGTAGGCTTTTTTGCGGGATTCGGAGTTGGGTTCATGTCTATCAATACAATCAACAGTAAGACCATGAAACAAAAACAACATTCCCATCCATTCGGAGTCGCGGCGTGCGAGGTAGTCGTTCACCGTAACAATATGCACGCCTTTGCCCGGCAAGGCATTCAGATACACGGGCAGGGTTGCTACCAGTGTTTTACCTTCACCGGTAGCCATTTCAGATATTTTTCCCTGGTGCAGCACTATACCGCCGATAAGCTGTACATCATAATGCACCATATCCCAGCGTATCTTGGTGCCGCCAGCCATCCATGTAGAATCATAAAAAGCCTTATCACCAACAATGTTTACACTCTCAAATCTCGCGGCCAGATCGCCATCCATTGGCGTAGCCGTAACCTCCACTTTGTCGTGATCGGCAAATCTTTTGGCCGTTTCTTTAACCACGGCAAACGCCTCAGGAAGAATATCATTAAGTACCTCCTGGGTCTTCTCATAAATCTTTTTTTCGATGTGGTCAATTTCCAGATAAATCTCTTCTTTTTCATCAATGGAAACTGTTTCATCATTTTCGGCTTTTTCTTTCAACAAAGCCATCTGCTCTTCATCTTCGCGGATATAATCAAAAATGCGCTGACGAAACTCCTGTGTTTTGGCCCTGAGACCATCATTGGACAATTGAGAAATGGGGGGATAAACTTCTAAACACTTTTGCAGTATTGGATTTAAGCTTTTTATATCACGATCAGATTTTGTGCCTAAGAATAATTTTAAAAAATTTGCCATACTTCATTAACATTACAAAATAATCTGCAAAAATACACAAAATGCCCGGATGTGTATTTTGAAAATTGAAAATAATAACAGATTTCATTTTGCTGTTATCATTATTATTTATACTTTTGCACTCCCAAATCAGGGAAAATATAAATTATTAATTTTTAAATAACTAAGGAAATGACAAAACATTATGAAACCGTTTTCATTTTAACTCCCGTTTTATCTGAAGATCAGGTAAAGGAAGCGGTAAAAAAGTATCATGATTTCCTTTCAGAAAAAAAAGCTGAAATTGTGGTATCGGAAAGTTGGGGCTTACGCAAACTTGCTTACCCCATTCAAAAAAAATCTTCAGGGTTTTACCAACTCATTGAGTTCAATGCTGAACCAAATGTAATTGCTGACCTGGAAGTTGCGTACAAACGCGACGAAAGGCTCATACGCTTTCTTACCATCTCACTCGACAAACACGCTGTTGCCTATAGGGAAAGAAAACGTGCTGAAAAGCAAAATGCACAAAAAGCTTAATCAAATTGTAAAACCTTAAACATTAAAAACATGGCACAAACCGACAGCGAAATCAGATATTTAACTCCTATTAACGTAGATGTTAAAAAGAAAAAATATTGCCGCTTCAAAAAACACGGCATTAAATTTATTGATTACAAAGACGCAGATTTTTTATTGAAATTTATCAACGAACAAGGTAAAATATTACCCCGTCGTCTTACCGGAACTTCATTAAAATATCAGCGCAAACTGGCTAAAGCTATTAAAAGAGCCCGTCATCTGGCGTTATTACCTTATGTGGCAGATTTATTAAAATAAGGAGGAACAACTATGAAAATTATTTTAAAACAAGATGTAACCAATCTGGGTTACGCCAACGAAATAGTGAAAGTAAAAAACGGTTATGCCCGTAACTACTTGATCCCTAAAGGTATTGCCATCATGCTGACACCTTCTTCTGAAAAAGAACACACTGAAATGATGAAACAAAAAACTTTTAAAGAAGAAAAAATACGCAAAGAATCCGAAACACTTGCCAAAGCACTGGAAAACATTGTGGTAAAAGTAGGTGCAAAAGCCGGAACTTCAGGAAAGATCTTCGGCTCTGTAAACGCCATCCAGATTGCTGATGCCATTAAAGAACAGTTCAATTACGATATTGACCGCAAGAAAATTGTTGTGGACGGAGAAAGTGTAAAAGAACTGGGCACTTATTCGGCAAAAGTTAACATTTATAAAGATATTAAGGTTGACATCAAATTTGAAGTGATCGCCGAATAGAGATTTTTCTTTATAATTGGTTATTATCCGAAAAATCCCGGCTTTTTAGCTGGGATTTTTTATTTTTGTACCTGACATGCTGACAAAAAACACTATCAAATATATTAAATCCTTATCCGAAAAAAAATTTCGCATCATCAACGGCAGCTTTATTGCCGAAGGACCAAAACTTGTCAGCGATATCGCCGGTAGTACCCTGAAAATTGAAAAATTGTTTGCCACCCAGTCATGGCTAAACGAAAATGAAGCCCTGCTTGAAAAACCCGATGAAATCCATCTGATAAGCACAAAAGAATTATCGGCAATCAGCATGCTGACGACACCCAACCAGGTACTGGCAACCGTCAGCATTCCGACACATGTCTTCCATCCCGACCTGGCTACACAATCACTTATCATCACACTCGACGATATCCGCGACCCTGGAAACCTGGGCACCATAATTCGAATTGCCGACTGGTTCGGATATAAAAATATATTATGTTCCGAAACCTCGGTAGATGCCTATAATCCCAAATGCGTTCAATCCACCATGGGCTCCATTGCCCGGGTAAATATCTACTATGAAAACCTGCAGGAAATTTTAAAAAAATGTCCCGACAACACAAGGATCTACGGGGCCTTTCTAAACGGTGAAGATATTTATACCATCACCCCCGAGCCCAAAGGTTTCCTGATTATCGGCAACGAAGCCAACGGCATCAACCCTGAAATAGAAAAGCTGGTCAACAGGCGTATAAATATTCCCACAGGCAACAAGTCGGACTCGCGCGCCGAATCGCTTAATGCTTCAGCAGCAACGGCCATCCTCTGTTCTGAATTTTTCAGAAAAACAAATCACTTAAAGAAACCCTGAATATGAAATATTATATCATAGCCGGAGAAGCTTCGGGCGATCTGCATGCATCTAACCTGATGGCCGATATTAAAAAAAACGATCCTATGGCAACTTTTCGTTGCTGGGGCGGTGACCTTATGATTGCGCAGGGGGCAGAAATTGTAAAACATATCCGTGAGATTTCTTTTATGGGATTTGCCGAAGTATTATCAAATTTAAGAACCATTCTCCGCAATATACGATTGTGTAAATCAGACATTGACCGCTATAACCCCGACGCACTAATTCTGGTTGATTACCCCGGTTTCAACCTGAAAATTGCCGCTTACGCTCATCAAAAAGGCTACAAGGTCATCTATTATATTTCGCCCCAGATATGGGCATGGAAACAATCCCGCGTTTATGCCATCAAAAAAAACGTGGACAAAATGATGGTAATTCTCCCTTTTGAAAAAGAGTTTTATAAACGTTTTGATTATGAAGCTGATTTTGTTGGACATCCTTTATTGGATGCCATCGATAATTATAAAAAAAAACATGACGGCAACCAATTCAGGAATGAATTCAATCTCGGCGAACAACCTATCGTAGCATTGCTCCCGGGCAGTCGCAAACAGGAAATTTCACGTATGCTGAAAATTATGGTTTCGGTGTGTGAAGACTTTAAGGATGTGCAATTTGTTGTAGCCGGCGCCCCATCTATAGGCCCGGAGTTTTATGCAGCACTTTTACATGACCGTAAAGTAAAAATAGTGTACAACAGAACTTACGACCTGCTGGAAACCGCTTCCGCCGCCTTGGTAACCTCCGGCACAGCCACCCTGGAAACCGCCCTGTTTGATGTCCCCGAAGTGGTTTGTTACAAGGGTTCCTGGTTTTCGTATCTTATAGCACGGATGGTCATCAGGGTCAAATACATTTCGTTGGTTAACCTGATTATGGACAAAAAAATTGTTACAGAATTAATACAGTCAGATTTATCAAAAGCAAATCTTGTAAGGGATTTGCAACAATTGTTACACGATACACAATATGTCAATCAGTTGAAGAGTGACTATTTACTTTTAAAACACAAACTGGGTGATAGCGGCGCATCTAAGAAAGCAGCCGCTGTTATCAGCGCCTGCCTCAATAAAAATCAATAACCTTCAACAAATTCTTCAAGATACTTATACTCAGGCGTTAATTCGCCTTTATGGAGTATCATTGCTTTTTTGAGCGCTCTGGGCAGGTCCAGGTCTTCAAATGGCAAATCAAAGTCGGCATTAGCTATGGGCTTAATAAAATTTAGCAGCATATCGCCAAATGATTCGGAGGAGTCGCGCGGCAACTCGCTGGGCAATATAGATACTGCCATATCCAGGATGCCTTCGCCTTTATAGCCCATTTTATAGGTATCCTTTATAGGATCATACACAAAAATGGGATCCTCAATATGGGTTCCGTCGTGTGTACATTCTATTGAACCGTCAGGATCACAGGTAATATCGCCAATAGCTGTCAGTTTGGGCTGCCCTTTTGAAAACATTTTTTTCAGATATTCCTTGGTTAGAATTCGCGGATAACGGGCATCCCAATACATACAGTTCATCAGTATCGTCAGATGCGGGAGATATTGTTCAAATTTGCTTTTATAATCTTCGGGGTTTGAATACAAGTCCAGCAAGTCAAATTCCTTACCCTCCTTGTGTTCGTAAATATCCTCTTCTTTAAATACCACTTTATAAATAATATTATTAGGGAGATGATGCCGGTTTTTTAAAGTGAGCAGTTTTTCCGGTGAAATTTCTTTTACGGGTAATAACCCCAAAATTTCCTGTGCACCATGAGAAACATTTCCATAACCCGTAAATCCAACAACAAAAGGTTTCAATCCTTCGGTAAGCCCCTCTTCGGAAATTTGCTGTCCGATGCCCGAAATGGTATCGCGGGCTTCTTTAAGCGAATGGTACCGATGCGACTGCTTTACCTTAATAAGTTTATTGTCAGTGCCAAGCTCTTTTAATCTGAGTCCAAAAGACCACAAGGTGTTTATCATGCCTGCCATCCCAGCAAATTTCCCGAAGAAAATCAGGCGTTTACCCTGCTCGTCCACAATTTTTTCATAATCAATCAGGTTGCATCTCTTATCCATCATTTTGCGAAGCATAGGCATATTATAGGGCTGGCCTTTTATAACATGGGAAAAAAACACATAAGTTTTCTCATTTTCAAAAATGTCATCAGGCATTTCTTTGATGCCCAGGATAATATCACACTTACTCATATCCCTGGCTATTTTAGCACCTGCTTTATGATATTCGTCATCAGTAAATACCCTTTTGTCGGAGGTTTGTACAATAAAATCCAGTTTATGGTGTTTAATCAACCTTTCGATATGCCTGGGTGATAAAGGCGCACGGCGTTCCATCAGATATTTATCTTCGTGCCTGATTCCAATAAATTTACTCATATGAAAATTTTTTTTGCAAACATAATCAAAAAAAATAATATCAAAGCCTATCTGTAT
>DAOOWO010000157.1:0-6235 GCA_035371225.1 Bacteroidales bacterium
CCAGCGCAGCGAATCTTTGGCAAAGTCATAACCCGAACCAACATTCAGATAATCAAGCAGTACAATCATTTTCGACCCGGTGACAGTGTCTTTTTTTGAACGTACCTTCATCTCAAGGTTGTTGTTCAGGTTAAAACTTACTTTTCCCGACAGGCCATCGGGAGGAGTGCCGTATATGCCATTCTGGAAGATGGAATACCTCATGGTACGTCCGGCGGAATCAATCTGTGCGTATTTGTAATAGCCCCATGTTTTAGAGCCATAATCCGGATGGTAGCCAAAAGTTACCGAAGGTGTCAGCACATGGCGTATCGCCTGCAAAGCGCCTTTTTTAAAGCGGAAAATTCCATAAATCTTGGTGGAAAGTTGCGACGCAATATTGATTTCATGAGCCATCTGAAAACGCCTGATGGTGTCTTTTTTGATATAGGATGTGTCAACACCGTTAAACCACTGCTGATTAACCGACTGGAAGTACCAGCGTTCGACAAAATTTACAGAATTATTCCAGCTAATGAACTTCAGAAGTTTTATGGGATTGCGCACCTGTAGAGTATGTTGTATGCCGTTTTGCATCATGTCCCATATTCTGGAAGTTAGCACCAGGCTGTCGTAGGTATTGATATAGTTCTGTGCGTTGAGCGAATAATTCACATTGATATTGTCCCACCATTTCATGGCTCCGGTTTTATTTTTTTTCCGGAAAGGATAAAAAGTATTGACCGAGAAATTTACCTGTGGCAGCCACAACTGCAGTTCTTTGGTGTTCACGTTCTGTCGGCTCCCCAGGTTCAGCGAGAGGTTGCTTTTGCCTCCAAATAGGGAAGTCTGATAGGCAATACTCGACTCGAAGGTGTTCGACAAATAATCGTTGGTTGACGAAGGGTTGAATTTGTAAAAACTACTGCTGGCCATTTTTACCTGTGCCGAAAAACTGCTGTTGGGCCTGGCCTTTGGGTCCTGCTTATGCGACCATTCCACCGAAAAATCCTTGTATTTGTTATAATCAGGCAAAAATTTCTGGCTGATGACATTTACCGCATAGGAAAGTTTGAGGCTGCCATCATATTTGTACCTTTTTTTATAGTTTGTGGTCAGATAAAGCGCCCAGCTTCCTCGTGTATAAATGTCTCCCTGAAAAATCATATCCAGGTAGTCATTAATGCCCCAATAATACCCGCCGCGTTCAAAATAAAAGCCCCTGTTGGCCGATTCGCCCCAGGTAGGGATGATAATACCGGATATCTGTCCTCTTTTGTTTGGAAAATACCCAAACGGCAGCACCAGTGGTGTGGGCACATGTTCTATTTCCATATACGCCGGCCCCGACACAAACTTGTCGTTGGGGATCATCCGTGCCTTGCTGAACCGTATCTGATAGTGCGGATTTTCGAGACTACAGGTGGTAAAAGCCCCTTTTTTAAAATTTGCCTTGCCGTCAGGAAAACGTTTTACGATGCTGCCATGCAGGTAGCTCTCCCCTTCGTTTGTAAAAATATCCTTGACCAGCCCCTTGCGGGTATCAAAATTATAATACATACTCCGCGAAGTGAAGGAATTTTCGCCCTGCTCATATTCGGGCCTTTCTATTTCTTTCCCGGCACTATCTTTAAGTCCCTCGGCAAAAAGCTGGTTTTTCTGAAAATCAATTTCTACATACCCCGATTTAAGTGTAATATCCTCATAATCAATCTTAACTTCCCTGAACAAATAGGATTTCCTGTCGTCAAGATTCATGATAATAGAGTCTTTGGCCTTATAATCTATTTTTGTTTTTATGGCATCGGGCGATTCCTGTTTGCGCAGATCAATAATGGAATCATTCTTGATAGTATCGGATACTATCTTTACGCTGTCATTCGTTATTGTGTTTACAGGATCCTGAGCTTGAGCCGTAAAAAACAAAAACATCATTGCTATAACAGCAAAAAAACGGGAAAATGAAAATATGGTTAATAATTTCGTTGACAAATTGAACAAAGTGCTTATTCTGTTATTAAAAAAGCGCATAATTTTGCGTCACAAAAAACCTGAAATTATTGACAAAACTAATTAAAATAAATCATCCAGATGAAACGGAATAATTTAATTTTTGTTTTGTTGGCCCTTATGATTTTAGGGATACCAGGCTATGTAACGCCCCAGGCCATAAAAATCAAGAAGGTTGTCATCGATGCCGGGCACGGTGGCGACGACCCCGGCGCCGTGGGCAAAAAAGCCAGAGAAAAAGATATTACCTTATCAGTAGCCCTGAAAATCGGCAATTATATTAAAACTGCCTTCCCCGATATCGAGATTATTTACACCCGTAAGACCGATGTTTTTGTTGAGTTGTATAAAAGGGCAAAAATCGCCAACGACCATAAAGCCGACCTTTTCATTTCAATACATTGTAATGCCAGTAAAAGCACAGAACCCGTGGGAACGGAATCCTGGGTGATGGGACTTCACAAAAGCCAGGCAAACCTCGAAGTGGCAAAAAAGGAAAATGCCGCCATTTTGTACGAAAATGACTACAGTGTCCGTTATGATGGCTTCGATCCCAACTCGCCCGAAGCTAATATCATTTTTTCGCTGTATCAGAATGCTTACCTCGACCAAAGCCTTACCTTTTCGAGTTTTGTCCAGAAACAGTTTACCGACAAAGCCGGCAGATCCAGCCGGGGTGTAAAACAGGCTGGGTTCCTTGTGCTTTACAAAACTACCATGCCCGGCGCCCTGGTAGAGATTGGTTTTATCAGCAATCCGACAGAGGAAATGTACCTCATGTCCGAAAGCGGACAAAACATCATTGCCTCGGCCATATACAGGGCTTTCAAGGAATATAAGGCACAGGTGGAAGGTGTCGCCGGTAAACAGGAAGTTAAAATTGAACCCGATACCATTTTTCAGGCTATTACTGTCATCGACACCAATCCTGCCGTAAAAAACACCGACACCCTTTACCAAGGTACGGAAATAAAAAACAACAAACCTTTTTTCAGGGTACAATTCCTTTCAAGCAGCAAGAAAAAATCAATGGATATACCCGAATTCAAAGGCCTCCCCGATGTGAAATTTTATGTCCAGAACGGTATTTTTAAATATACCAGCGGAAATTTTAACACGCTGCAAGAAGCTATAACTCATCAGCATATTGTTCAAAATAAAGGATTTAAAGATGCTTTTGTGGTGGCCTTTCTCAATGAAGAACGCATTTCGCCCACCGAGGCGCTTAAATATTCGGGAAATTAAAAATTAACTATATTTGCAAAAAAATACGTTTTGAAAATCTCAAAGGAAGTAAAAATTGCTATTGTTTTCATTGTCGGCCTGGCACTGCTGTATTGGGGAATAAATTTTTTGAAAGGCAGGGACCTGTTCAAAAAAGAACGTACTTTTTATGCAGTGTACAACCAGGTGGACGGATTAGTAAAAGCCAACCCCGTGCTGGTTAACGGTTTCCGTGTCGGGCAGGTGGATGATATCCGCTTTCATCCTGATAATTCTGGCCGCATTATTGTCAAATTAAAAGTTACCAACAACGACCTGATGATACCGGCCAATACCGAAGCCCGTATTATCAGTTCCGACATACTCGGTTCGCGTGCCGTGGAGCTGAAGCGGGGCGATGCAACTACCGAAGCGAAGAGTGGGGACACGCTCAGCAGCTCGCTTCAGGCTACCCTCTCCCAGACAGTGAATGTGCAATTTCAGCCGGTAAAACAAAAGTTTGAAAATGTTATGACGTCGCTCGATTCGGTGCTCGTCATCATCAAAAGTGTGTTCAACGAAAACACCCGGCGCAACCTGGAACAAAGTTTTGAAAGCATACGGTTCACTATCCGCAACCTCGAGCATACTACCTATAACATTGACACGCTGGTGACCAACCAACGAAGCAATCTGTCAGGCATTATTTCCAATGTGGAATCTATATCTGAAAATATCAAAAACAATAACGACAAGATTCAGAATATCATCAAAAACTTCTCCGACATCAGCGATACTATTGCGCAATCCAATATCGCCAGCACCATTAATAATGCGGATAAGTCGCTGAAATCATTTTCGGAAATTGTGGACAAAGTGAACCGTGGCGAAGGCACCTTAGGAATGCTAATCTATAACGACTCCCTGTACAATAACCTCGAAAAATCTTCCAAAGAGCTTAACGAACTCGTTGAAGACATCAAACTTAATCCGCATCGTTACCTGAATTTCTCGGTTTTCGGGCCAAGTAAAAAGAAAAACCAATACACCCCTGCCAAAGAATAACAGTTTTTCAGGCCGGCAGTTAATGTATTATGGAAATTTTATTATGCGATACCCTGCCATTGCTATGTATCACCATAGTATAAAACCCTTCGGGAAGATTACTAACATTTAATGATTGCCCTGCCACTGGATTGTTAACACTCATGGCCAACGCCGATGTCAGCGAGTAAATTTCTATCCGGTCAGCAATTTGTCCGCTCATGCTACTGACATAAACATAATCTGAAGCAGGGTTGGGATACACGGTTATATCGAAAACATCGGCATGCTCCTGCATACCCACATAAGGTCCCCAGATATTCCACACCCATTCGGGATGATCAATAAAAGGGTTGCGGTTGTGCTGTATGTTATAAATGGCATTGTTCCGGTCTATCTCTTTCTGGCTCACCGTATCATTGGCATGCCAGGTAAGCAGCATACTGATGGCCCAGGGTTTGGGCTCGGCGCCAATGGTCATGTCGCTGCCCGGCCAGTTTCCAGCCTCGCCATAATACCTCACGGCAATATAAAAATAGGAACGGGCCAGATCACCTTTAAAAGCATCAATAGGTTCAAAAACTGTGTTTGAATACCCGGAATTGGAGCAGCTTCCCGTTTTACTACCATTTTGCGATGTCCAACTCGCCGAGCCCACATCACCATAAGGAAGGTTGCCCCTTTTGTTGTTGACATAACCATCGGTAGGATACAACTGAAAAAGATCGGAATAAACCGGCGATGTATCATCAAACCAGTTTTGGGGAAAAGAATGTTCGCGGTTGTAGCAATCGCCTTCGGAAGAATAAGACCCACACTGGTCCGAAACAAAAGTAAACTCATAGGGTGGTGTCCCTCCAGGAATATCAGAGTAAATATCCCAGACTTTGTTGTTGGGTTTCTTGTCAGTACTCTGAAAAGCATTCCATAACTGAGCATAAGAAATCGTCGTATGATTTTTTATGATATTATGTAATGCCACCCGCAACGAATCGCCCGACAGGTAATAAGCCGAATCATAATATCCAGGCGGAATTTGAGCAACAGCCCACACACCGGTAATAAAAAAAACAATGGAAAATAATATCTTTTTCATGTTATTGGTCTCAGTATTTATATTTTGCAAACATACATAATTTATTGCCCTTTTGTTTATTCATCGATAAAAATTTTTCGTTGGTCATTATTTTCCCGAAAAGTTTCTGGGGCTGATATATTTTAATTCTTCTTTCACTTTTTTGCTTACGGCCAGGGTGTCGATAAAATCGTGGAGTGTTTCTTTTGTGATGACCTGATTGTTTCTGGTAAGATTTTTCAGTGCGTTGTAAGGGTCGGGATAATTTTCCCTGCGCAGGATGGTCTGTATGGCTTCGGCCACTACCGCCCAGTTTTGGTCGAGCTCGGCGGCAATTTTTGTTTCGTTGACTATCAGTTTGCCCAGGCCTCTGTCAATAGATTTCAGTGAAATCAACAGGTGGGCAACCGGAACACCAATGTTACGGGTAACTGTAGAATCGGTGAGGTCGCGTTGCAGGCGCGAGACGGGCAACTTGGCCGATAAGTGTTCGAACAGCGCTATGGCCAGCCCCAGGTTGCCTTCGGCATTTTCAAAATCTATGGGGTTTACCTTATGCGGCATGGCCGAAGAGCCTACCTCGCCTTTCACAATTTTTTGTTTAAAATAATCCATCGAAACATATAGCCAGATATCGCGGCACATATCGATCAGCAGGGTGCAGATGCGTTTCAGCGTGTCGAAATAGGCCGCCAGGTTGTCGTAATGTTCAATTTGTGTGGTATAACGCTGGCGTTTCAGGCCCAGGCGGGTCAGAAACTTTTCGGCAAAACCGTGCCAGTCTTTGTCGGAGTATGCCACATAATGCGCGTTGAGGTTGCCGCTGGCGCCGCCAAACTTTCCTTCGAAAGCGATATCATCAAAATGCAGGAGTTGGCTGTGCAGGCGATCGGCAAAAACCATGATTTCTTTACCCAGGCGGGT
>DAOOWO010000158.1:0-6182 GCA_035371225.1 Bacteroidales bacterium
GTCATATTTTACTACGATGATCCGTTTGTCCATGGTCAAAAAACTTGGTTAATAAATTTAGAAAATCCTCGTGTAAACGACTGTTTGAAGTGATGATTTCTTTGCCGAAAAGATAGTTGCTTTTTCCGCTGAAGTCGCTGACTTTTCCGCCGGCCTGTTTCACAATGATAGAGCCGGCCGCCACATCCCAGGCACTCAGGTGGTATTCATAAAATATGTCGAAACGGCCGCAGGCTACATAGGCAATATCGGTGGCTGCCGACCCCAGCCGCCTGATACCGTTGGTGTCGAACATCAGGGCCATCAATAGTTCCATATATTCCGGCAGTCGCGAATAATCCCTGCTTGGGAACCCGGTGGCTATAAATGACTGGGTGAGGAGGGGGGTAGTGGAAACCTTGATGGGCACATTGTTTAGCTTTGCCTTGCCGTTGACAGAAGCGCTGAAACACTCGTCCTGTCCCACCTCATAAACCACACCGAGAATCTCATTGTCGTAATCGGTAAGGGCGATGCTTACGGCATAGGGTGCCATGCCGTGAATATAATTTGATGTGCCGTCGAGCGGATCGATGATCCAGTTGAAACGCCCGCCGTTTTTTGCCTGCCGGCTTTCTTCGGCGATGATACCAGCCTCGGGAAAGATAGCAGTAAGTTCTTTAATCAAAAACTTTTCGGAAGCCTTGTCTACATAGGTAACAAAATCATGTTCCGACTTTGTTTCAATGTTCTTTTCCGAGATTTTATGTATTTCCGACTTTAGAAATGATCCGGCAGTGCGGGCTATTGAGCACACATCGTTGAGTAGTCGTTCAGGATCCATGAGCATTTTTATTAACTCGCTAAAGATAATGAAAAATCATCCTTATCGAAAAAGTATATGGTAATTTTTTTCTTTTGTGTTGGTAGCGCAAACCTAACATACCCTTGTTAATAATATTCAAAAGGGCAAAGTTGCCAATGACTGAAAAAATTTGTAATTTTGTAAAAAACCAAAAAATTATGAAAAAGCTGGTCTTATATCTTGCATCATTTGTATTTGCTGGCAGTCTTTCTGCACAAACACGGCTCACGTTTATGACGAATGCTCCCCGTAATGGCGATGTCATGAAATACTACGCATTTGATTATATAAATCCGGGTGAGGCAGGCCCCGGCCAGATATGGGATTTTACCAAAATTATTTTTACCGGCAAGGAAATTACTTCAAATATAGGCATTGAGCCTTCTGTGCCCCTGATGGAAACCGCAATTTATAATTCCGTAACTGGTGAAGATGGCTATGATTTTTATAACAAAATCAATGAAAATGGTGTGGAATTGAAAGGGTATACCACCAAGGATATTTCGCTGATTTACACCGATCCTATCACCAAAATGAAGTATCCTTTTGCCTATGGCGACGGGTATGTTGATTTTTTTGCCGGAGAAGCCCAGTATCTGATTACACGCGGCATTACCTTTCAGGGCAAATACCAGGTGAGTGCCGATGCTTATGGTACCCTCAGAATGCCCGACAAAACCATAAAGAATGTATTGCGCGTTAAAGTAGTGAAAACCGCTGTTGAATATAACCCCTGTACCACCATCGACCTGACACATACACTGTACTACTGGTTTGCCGAGGGATGCAGATACCCTGTAGTGATGCTGAGCCACAAAGAATATCAGAGAAGCTATGAGAATGCCCCCAACCTCGAAACGCTGGCGTATTACAGTATGCAGGAAGCTCAAACATCCGATGAGACGGCGCTGGGAACTATGGAGCTTTCTGCAGCCGATTTTGCTATTAACACCTATCCCAATCCTTTTGCCGAGATGACCAGTTGCACCTATTTTCTTCAGAAATCTATGGATGTGCATGCCGAATTATTTGATATCACCGGAAAAACAATTGCGGTGATTCTGAATGATCAGAAACAGGAGGAAGGCATCCATAATTTTGACATAAATGGCCTTGATTTGGGCCTGGTGCCGGGAGTGTATTATATCAAGTTTACTTTTGATAAAAAAGAAGTTGTACAGAAGATTGTAAAAATCCAGTCTTAACGTTTTTCTGCCCTTGCTGCTGTTTTCTGCTGTAACTTTTGCATTTTCGGTGTACCGGGGAATGCGAAGATTTGTGTCCGGATAGTTTCAGGGAACATTGTTTTGATGTCCTGTGCATAAAGTTCGCCATCACGGGGAGCTTTGTAGCCTGTGATAATAATCTCACCGGAATTTTTCTCAATATTCAACAATAAAGGCACCGACCATCCGCTACCCATCATGGTTTGGCCGCCTTTTTCATAACCTGAGTTCGGGTTAAATAAATCATTTTTGTTTTGTCAAAACACAGATTATTAAATTGATAGTATTTGTCGTAAGCAATTAATGCCGATTTGAAAAATAATATAGTCCAAACTTCGCTTCACTCGTTTGTACTATTTATTTAACCATCGGCATAACCAAATAAGAAATATCAATACGTCCTATCGGATTATTTAATATTTCAATTTGGTATAAATCCTAACGGATTAAGATAATATGTTCTTAACCCGAACTCAGGTTCATAATATTCCTGCAAAAAAGCCCACAGAAATATCTTGTCATCATCCTCAGCAAAAACCTTGCAGGCGCTGAAAATCCAGCCGCCATATCCTGGCAGTATCACTTGAGTGTCAAGGTCTTTTCTAATTATGCCTGAAGGACCTGTAGTTACCGGTGCCGTCCTGTCAGTACATGCCTGTTGTTGTGTACACGCCCCGAATGATTATACGGCGACTATTAACACATGCAACAAAAAAGCACTGTTCCGGCTGTTTTTAATATTTTATTTTTTTATGACTTTAAAGGTAATGTTATTGCTCCTGCCCGTATTGAAAAGATAAACGCCATCGGCCAGGTTGTTGATATCTATAACTGTAGTTTCATCATCCAGCAGGCCCGCTGCCACCACATTTCCTGATTGATTGTAAATAGTGTAGGGATTGCTGGTAAACCGTGCATCAGCTTTAATTACGATACAGCTTTCGACCGGGTTGGGGAATATTTGCAGGCCGGGCACGTAATCCAGCTTTTCTGTCCCGGCAGTACTGCTGGTGTAATAGGAGTAAGAGGCTGTTTCGCCTTCATGTAAAGAGGAATCTACATTGCAGACCACGAGCACGATGTTGTCGTAAGCTTCGCCTAAACTGTCCGCATTGATCACTGCATGGCCTGTTGAGTCTGGAGTCAGGTATTCGATACCTTTGACAATATTGCCGGGCAGGCTTAATTTTATGGCAGCAAGCAGAAACTTTGAATTTGAATCTCCTGAAAAATTTATGGACATAGGTGTCGGTACCGAACCTTGCACAGGAACCTGAAAGTTGACATAATCCGTACCATAAGGGTTCACACTTTGATTGCATATTCCGGTAGGATAGGTATTGTGTAAAGCAGTGATGGCGCAGGGGTTGAAATTATAATGGTGGTAGGCATATCTTCCGTTATCATAGCCGGAGTCATCCAAAAAGTTGGTTACAGCCCAATGCAGGAAGGCTTCGTTGAAGGTTGCCGGTGCGCCTATTTGCCGCAATGCGCTGTCCATGCCGGCGATGCCGTTGAGCTGATTGCCTATCAGCGCCTCAATATAATTCCAGCCGCCATAATGTTCAAACATGAAGAGTGTCCAGAGTTTTACCTGGTTGTAGTTGGAAAAATATATCAGTGGAATGTCGGGATTATTTGAAAAAAATGTCTGTTGATCCGGTACATCCGCTGTTAAGATATTTTCGGTCAGGAATATTTGTGCAAAAGTTGAAAAACCTTCGTCGATCCAGGCGTCTTCCCAGTATTTATCGGGGTTGTCGGGTGGTTCGGGCGAGTGGTCGCGGCCCCAGTGGAGCATGTGTCCGAATTCATGTGCGGTGATTGACGGGGCGCTGTAAAAACAATCCGAAGCAATATAAATAATCTCGTGCTCGTTGCTGTGGCTGCCCCAGGTGGCAAATACCATGCTGTCGGTCATCTGTTGTGCGGGATCCCAGTAGCCGCACCAGTCCTGCTCCTCAAAAATGAGGATGAACACATGGGTGTCGGCGTCGAGGGCATCGGGCATAGGCCCATATACCGGAGTCAACTCAGGTACAAAATGATAGTCGAACCGTTGGACCAGAGTGTCTATCTGTTGTGAAGGGAAAGGGGACAGGGTGTTTTCCCTGAAAATATAACAATGTTCGCCCACCCTGTCGCATACCGCATGCACTGTGCGCTGAGGCGTGCCGGCCAAGGGAGGCCAGTCGATATATGTTACTGACCGGAACGACATAGTGTCGCCAACATTGATCTGGGCCGGGGCGAAATTGGAGGCAAAGCAGGAGAACATCAGCAGGAAAAGGATTTTTAGCAGAGGTTTCATAAAAAGTAGGGTAAAATTCTCATTGGCGTTTATGACAAAATTACTAAAAAGTGCCGGCTTTTTTAATAATTCGGTTCAAGGCAAATTCTTTTTAACGATTTCAAAAAAAACATTTACACTGTGCCATCCCTTGTCTTAGTAGTTGTTTTATTTTGTCAAAAAAATAAAACAATGAAAATAAAAAAAATTGAGGTAAAAAATTTTGTCCTTACATATGATGGCATGTTTGCGCTTGAATTTAATTTTATATTTATTTATTGAATTTCTGAATATTTTTTATCTTTGAAAATAAAAGGAAAGCCGAAAACTTTATAGAGTAGGCAAAATTTAATACTAAAAACAATGGCAAAATTTTTTTGTGAATATTGCGGAATGCCAGCTACAACGGTATCCGGCTTAACTGCTGGACATTGTTCAAGACATCCTTTAGGCCCCAACAAAGGAAGGCACAGTCTTTATCAGGGTAGTGAGAAATCAAAATATACCTGTAAGTATTGTGGTACATCAAATTCTTCAATCTCAGGATTAACAGTTGGCTCGTGTTCAAGGCATCCCAACGGTGCCAATAAAGGGAAGCATGCACCTGCCTTATGAATTAGTATTTATAGTATATTCTCAGATTTAGTTTATCGGTAACAAAAAAAATAAATAATATGATGCCAAATGAAAATAAACATCAAGAAATTATTGAAAAATTGTTCAATAATTTACCTGAGCAAGATAGTATTGTTTATGATGGGGCAATAGATATCCATAAATGGGAATGCTCTCCCATTAGAATTCTTTTTTATTACAAAGAAACATATGGATATAATGATTGGGGGGGAACATCAATTTCTGCGCATTTTGAAAAATGGATAAAAGACAATATTCCCACATATAAAAAAATGGGGCTTTTAGCTTTTTTATTATTTGAAACAGTTAAAAATCATACTATTTTAGACTATGATGAAACTAATCTTAAAAAGTTTTACGCTAACCATGATTTATTAATCGAAGCCTTAAGTGAAACTTCCATAGTTAATATTGGTAAAATTTCAATATCACAAAATAATACCAGTGATTGTATTATTCGTCATAAATCTATAAAAAATAGTGAACTATTGAAAAATCAGCTTGAGCTTTTAGCACCAAATATTATTATTTGTGGTGGTAGAGTTACTGCAGATAGTTTATATGTGGATTTAAATTATTTAAGTCAAACAAAATACAACTTCAATACTGCTGAAATTATTGATAATAAGATTATTGCCCCATATAATCATTTATCATCATCATCTTGTTGGTACAAAAAAATTTATAATTACTATATTCAAGTTTCTAATTTAATACCTGAATTAAAAATATAGTATTAAAAAAACATTACCTTTTGTTATCCATTTTTTAGGGTAGAATTTATGTTTAAAACATAATATCTCTCGATATAAGACAACAAACAATTGTTATCTGTTATTATTGTTATTGCAGTCTGTTAACCCTTCCAATTTATTTTTCAAATTTTTTCACCTCTGCCATCCCTTGTCATAGTCTATAGTTATCTTTGATGTTAAATAGTCAACAACATTATTTGACGAATACAGTATTTATTATTGCATAAAAAACGGGGAGCGCTGAAAATTGATAAGAGCAAGCAATTTAAATAAAAAGATAAATTAATAAAATGGAAGCATCAACATCAATCAAACAAATGTTAGCAGGGAACAGAATTTTTGTTCCGACTTATCAACGTGCCTATTCTTGGGACACAGAATTTGAAATAAGCAAAATGCCTAAACAGGTTAATGTTTTTTTATCAGACTTG
>DAOOWO010000159.1:0-6181 GCA_035371225.1 Bacteroidales bacterium
AAAGGATATTATGTATGGCTGTATTGGTCAACAGTGCCTTTATACCCCAATTGATTTCAAACAGCACCTTGCAGGAATGCACGGCATTTTCCTGGGCCGTCAGCTTGTTTTTCTGGTACAGCAAAACAAAATCTTTCAGGTCCTGATAAATATCCGCCAGGTTTTCGGCAATGCTGCCTTTTTGTTGTTTAGTATCCTGGTTATCATCCGCACCGATAAAATAAAAACTATCGTCCGTGCCTGTTTTGCCGAGCAGCGACAAATAAATCTTTTCCCACTGTTCCAGTGTCACAAAGCGCTCGTTGGCGCTATCGTCATCTACAAAAACATCCGGCATCAAAGTTCCTTTAAGATACAGCAGTGGTAATACTTTTTGCAGATAAGTATAGATGAAGGCAATATCGTATTTGTCATTTTCCTCGAGGAAAATACACAGTTCATTGGTTACTGTAATGAATTCAAGCACGTTGCGTGACTGAACTATTTCTTTTGATTCTTTACCCATAGTAAAAAAATGATTTTCAGAAAACAAATATAATTTCTATTGCTTATTAATTGCAAATTTTTTTAAAAATTTGCTTTTTGTAAAAAAAACATATATATTTGTTCTTTTTACAAAAAGAAGATTAGGAATATTATTCATAACTGATAGTATCAGTTTATTAAACGTTTTTTTTCAATAATTTTTTAACCCAGGAACATTTCCGGATCAGGTAGCATATCATTCCTGCCGAACAAAACAATCTGAACCCAATGAACAGGAAGGAAATAAAGAAAAAGCTAGTGGATTTGTGCATGCAGATACATCAGCAAACGATTGAAAGGTTGACCGAAGAAATGAACGAAGCCTATCAAAATGCCGCAGAATACGGCAATCCCGAAGACTGGCTGGATACATACAAAATGGATATGCTCAGCAAACGGGATGCCTGCTCATTGAAACTGCAGAAAGTGATGGATGAAATGAAAATCCTGGAACGCATCAATTCTGAAAAGACCATGGACAAAGCGACCTTTGGTTCTGTGGTGATTACGGAAACCCAAAAATTATTTATTGCTGTTGGTTTAGGTAAGGTGGTTGTTGACAACGAAACATATTTTGTTATTTCGCAGTCGGTGCCATTGTTTCATGCCATGAAAGACCACAAAGCCGGCGAAGTGTTCATGTTTCGCGACAGCGGGGAAAAAATTCTGGAGGTGTTCTGATTATACAGGGATATTTTCCGCCAGCTTATTTTTTATCGGATTTGCATACATATTGAGCATCAGGTTCAGGATGTCCCTTTTGGGATAGACTTCGTCGAGCTTGTCGGATTTTTCTTTCAGGTAATCAATAAATTTTTCTTTAGATTCCTCAGAATATTTTTCGCTGAAAACAGCGGTGCCATTGAGCAAGTCGTAAGCAATATAGTTGGTATCCCATAATTTGTAGGCACAATATATCCTGTTATCAATTATTCCGGCCAGTCCTTTGAGAAAATCATTGCCATGAAAATCATTTAATTTATCAAAATCATTTGATGTCAACGGGCTGCTGAACGAAATTTCCACCCTGCCCTTGTAACCAAGAATACCTGTAATCATGCTCTGAAAATCGCCCTCTTTGGTTTTCTTGAACGACCCGCTGTTGGCAATCAAAAACAATTCTACTGCCTTAAATATATCGCAGGGGTCGTATTCATATGAAAGAGCAACCGGAAAGATGTTCATTTTCATGAAAATATCTCTTTCTTCGCCTTCGTGGCTCATAGCCAGCATTTTCAGCAGGCTGTACTGTGTTTTGTCGCTACCATCTTTTGAACGGCCCTCGCGTTGTGCAATCCATACGGATTCATTACGTTCAGACAGTGTGTAAGCGATATAGGAGGAAAGAAGTTTTGAATATTCATATAATTCGCGGGGCGGGATATTGCGCTTTACAATAAAACTCTTGTTGATTCTGACCAGGTTGGTAATCATGGGCGAAATCAGCAGGTTGCCTCCGATGGCTACCTGGGTAGTATTGTAGCCTTGCTTAAAAAGCAGCAAATTTAAAAGCGAAGAATCCAGAACGATGTCGCGGTGGTTGGTGATAAAAATATAGGTTTCCTTTTTATCTACGCGGTCAATTCCTGAACAAGTCAGGACGTCCATGCTGTTTTTTATGATCCGGTCGAGCACCGGCTGCACAAACACCCGTTGAAATTCTTCAATTGACGTGATGCCTTTGAGCATATTATATACCTCTTTCCTATCCTGCCCCTGCATCAAATGACGTATAAAAATAGCAAACTCGGGATCTTTGATCAGTTCGCCTATGGCATTATTGACTTCCTCGTCGTAGTATGGCCTCAATTTATCATATTCATTTTGCATGGGTGTCATCAGTTTTTTCAATTCATTATTCATTCAATTCTATTCTTCAGGATACTCTTCATCCGGCATATCCCCGGTATCGTCATCACGGTCGCTGAACCCGCCGAAATATATTCCTATAGACAATTGCGGCGAACTGAATTTACATTCTTTGTACCTGTCGTAATCTATTCCTGTTACAAAGTTATAACCAAATCCTATATTGGTTTTCAGCCAGGAAGTAATGTTTATTTCCAGTTCGAGGCGCGGTGAAATCACAAAAATCTTGTCGTTGGTGAATTCCAGGCGGTAATCCACATTGTCTATATAGGAGTTGTTCACCGAATCGGTCAGGTGTATGTTCCCCCAGCCAAATCTTGAACTGATACCCAGGTGAATTCTTTTGCCCGGAAAAAAAACTCCGCCCATCCATATTCCGGCATGACCGTAGTTTATTCTCAAAGGTTTTCCGTAATAATACAACGGCCGGTCATCCAACAGAAATTCATCTGGAATTATCAGGTCTTTGATAGTATGATTAGAAACTGTGGTCAGGCCATATCCGCCTAAAAAGAAACAATTGTTGATCATTAAAGCTCCTCCGGCACCCAGCGCTTCGGAAAACTGTTTTTTCAAAATAAATGTTTCGGAAATCAATCCCCCGAAGCCGCTCAGTCTCACTTTGGGGCTTTTTTCCTGTTGCGTTGTTTGTAACGTATCCTGAGCCCACAAGGAAAAGGAGAAAAGGATACAAAAAAACAAAACAGACTGGCGTTTCATGAAAAACTTTTTTGCAAATTAATAAAAAACTTTGTTATAAAACTCACTAAAAGACTTAATTTTGTGTATCATTTATTAACTCAGCAGGCATTTTATAAGTATGGACAGGACGATAAAATTTTATGTTTTCAGCTTTTTTGCGATTTTTTATTGTTTCATAAGCGGCTATGTATCTGCTTTTAATGTGAAAGATGATACCATAACACAAAACCGTGCCTGGAGTTTTGGCATCAACTGCGGAGCAGCTTTTGCCAATAAATATCATGCCGACTTTTACAGCGGTGCAGAAGGCAACCAAAACACCCTGAGTTATATTCTCGACAACAAATACCACTACGACGAAATCCGCCAGGTAATTAATGATACATTTTCGTTATACAGTATGCCGGCGCAGATGAAATACAAACCGGCCTTTTGTGTTGGATTTTATATCAAGAAAAACCTGAACAATCATCTGGGCATTTTTTTGCAGTTTAACCATTCGAGGTTTACCACCGAAGGGGCCTTTGCCCTGAAAATCGGAGCCACTTCGTCATCACAGACTTTTGACAGTACCCTGACCTGCCCGGTATGGGGCTCGGAAGACCGTATAAATATAGATATTGGTGTGGGTTATGAATTTCCTTTCGATGAAAAAATCTCAGGTTTTGTGGAAACAGGGTTTAATTTAAATAATACGAAAGTCAGAGAAAACAAAATTGCCATCCAAAATCTCGAATACAGTATCATAAACGTATATTTAGACCAGCAATATATACCCAACACCCAGCTTCAGGAATATCCTGTGCGTCAGGGCGGAATAGGCTTGGGTGCATTCTTATCGCCAGGCTTACGATTCCGGTTTAGCGAACATATGGGCATGGATTTGCTGGGAACAATTTACTGGTCAAAAATCAACCTGAAACATTATGCGGTATTCCGCCCTCATTACAACGTGATGGTTCGCTTTTTGTTTTCCAGCGAATTTCTGAAATCCAACTGACCTTATCAATGGATATCTCTTTTAAAGCGTTGACAGCTTGTGCCCTTTGTCCCCGCAATTGCGGCGCCAACAGGTTTGCCTGCAACAGCGGCTATTGCAGGTCGGGCCACGAATACGCCATCAGTTCAGTGGTGGCACACCGGGGCGAAGAACCTCCTGTCAGCGGGCTTCATGGCATAGCCAATGTTTTTTTCAGCCACTGCAACCTTCAGTGCATCTATTGCCAGAATTTTCAGATAAGTTCAAATATTTCAGCAGGTAGCAGCAAATATCATATTTTTGAGAAGATCCTGGCCGACATACACCGTCTTTTAGAATCGGGTTGCATGGCCATTGGTTTTGTATCCCCGTCGCATCAGATACCGCAGATGGTATCCATTATCCGGGCTTTTGAAAACTACAGGCCCAAACCCGTGTTTGTCTATAACAGCAACGGCTACGACCGTGCCGAAACGCTGAAACAGTTGGAAGGCCTCATAGATGTTTACCTTCCTGATATGAAATACCTCGACAGCAGCCTTGCTTCGGCTTTGTCGGATGCCAAAGACTATCCTACTGTGGCCCGTAAGGCCCTCAAAGAAATGTTCAGACAAAAAGGTTCTGTTTTACATTACATTGACGAAAATCATGTGGAATCGGGAATGATTATCCGGCACCTGGTGCTTCCGGGATATGTGGACAACAGCCTGAATGTGTTACGCTTTATTGCCGAAGAACTTTCGCCTAAAGTGCATATTTCGCTGATGTCGCAGTATTACCCGGTGTATAAAGCATTGAATCGCACCGACATCAACAGGCCTCTGAACAAAAAAGAATATGATATGGTGGTGGCTGAGGCTGAAAAACTTGGCCTTACCAATGGCTGGATACAGGAACCGGATAGCCGGGAACATTACCGGCCTGATTTTAATAATGAACATCCTTTTGAATAAAATAAGTGTCGGGGTGACTGCGCGCATTGCCCGGCGGGTTGGCAGACACCCCGACACTATCAAAAATTTATTACCATGACGAGTACTAAAAAACTCAAATACACCGCCACCATCATTCAACACCAAGGCATGGATGCTGCCTTTGTAGAATTCCCATTTGATGTGGAAGAAATTTTCGGCAGAAAGGGAAAATTAAAAGTTAAAGCCTTGTTTGATGGAAAAGTATTGTACCGCGGAAGCCTTTTCCATATGGGACAAGCGGCTCATGTTATCGGACTTACCAAGGATATACGAAAACGTATAAATAAAACTTTTGGCGATACGGTGCAGGTTGAGATGGAAGAGGACAAAGAAGAAAGATTGGTAATCCTGCCCGATGACATGGCCTGCCTGTTGGCCGATAATGCTGAGGCGGAAGCCTGTTTTAACAGTTTGTCATTTACCAACCGTAATGAATATATCTACTGGATAGAATCTGCAAAAAGGCCGGAAACCAGGAACAAAAGGCTGAATATATTTATTGAAAAGCTTAACAGCCAAAAAAAACTTAGCGACAAATGAAAAAACGTTATGAAAGCCAAAAAATGCCTGATTTTGAAGAAGGGCTTTCCGACTCTGGCCGAAAAACCGCCGACATGGCTGTAGAGGCCGTTGGAAACGATCCTGCACGTTTTGCCCTGTTGATGGATATGAGCTTTTCTAAACCTTATCCATTATGTATGCGTACTGCCAGAGTAGTGCAATTATGTTGTGAAAAAAACAGCAATCTCATCCTACCCTATCTGGACGAGGTGATTATAAAAATCAGCAATTCAAAGGTGGAAGGTGTCAAAAGAAATTACCTGAAAATTATCGATGAATTTGTGGATTTCGGCTTGATAAAAGACAATGCACTTTTGTTGCAAAACTGTTTCGACTGGCTGGTAAATCCTGCCGAAGCCCTGGGCACAAGGTATTATTGTATAGGAATTATTGAGAAGTTTTGCCGCTATGAACCGGAACTTCTGGGCGAATTTCTTAATTCGCTGGAGTTTTGTCTTGGTGAGGCGCCGGCAGGCTTCAGAAACAGGGCAATGAAAGTACTGAAGAAATACAAAAAATCACTGTAATCAGATAAAAAAGCCTTTGTGTTGCTGAGAGCATAATGTTTTAC
>DAOOWO010000160.1:0-6165 GCA_035371225.1 Bacteroidales bacterium
GTACTTATGATGTAAAACTGGTTGCTACAGGGGGTGCCTGCGGTATTGATTCGCTGACACAAACGGGATTGGTTAGTATTGATGCCACCAATTCCAATTACGCTTCGATACCTGCCAACGGAACCGGGCAAACCCTTACCTGCTGTACCGGTACTCTGTTTGACAGCGGCGGCCAGGGCGAATATTCAAATAATTCTGATGGAACGATAACCATCGCCCCAACAGGTGCTTCAAGCGTCACTCTTAATTTTTCTTCTTTTAATTTTGAATCGGGTTATGACTATTTGTTTATCTTCGATGGACCTACCACCGCTTCGCCGTTAATCGGGCAGTACGACGGTACAAATCTGCCCAATGGAGGCACAATACAATCCACTTACGGGCCAATAACATTGCATCAGATAACAGACCAGGGACTCACAGAGTCGGGTTTTGAGCTTACCTGGCATTGCAATATCCCTTCTACACCGCCGGTAACAAATTTTACAGCTTCCGAAACTACTACCTGCACCGGGGTTATTCAATTTCAAGATTTAAGTTATAACGCCCCAATAACCTGGCATTGGGACTTTGGCGACGGCGACACCTCAAATCAGCAAAACCCGCTGCATGCTTATCAGGCCGAAGGGACCTATACCGTAACACTAACAACAACTAATAATTTTGGCGACAGCACCAAAATAATGGCAGATTACATTGTTGTTCAGGATTTGCCGTCGGTACCCAATACTGTGCCTGGATCGGCCTGCGATTCAAGTAGTGTCGTTCTTACTGCCAGTGGTACAGGACAACTTAACTGGTATGATATGCCAATCGGCGGGAACCTGCTGTATACAGGCGATACATTCCAAACCCCGGTACTGTATCAAAATGCCACATATTATGTGGAGCAGGCATTCATTAATCCCGTAGAATATGTCGGGAAAACCAATAAATCCAATGACGCCTCGCTGCACAACAACAACATGTATTACCTGATTTTTGACTGCTATACTCCTGTGATTCTTAAATCGGTGAAAGTGTATGCAGGTGATGAAAAATATAGACTCATTGAACTCAGAGACAGCAACGGAATAGTGCTGCAATCAATCAACGCTTTAGTTCCTGCCGGTGAGAGCAGGGTGACACTTAATTTTGATTTGCCCGCCAAAAACAACATGAGCCTTGCCTGTGGCACGGATGACCCCAATATGTACCGCGACCAGAGCGGCATTTCTTTTCCCTATAATATTGCAGGAAAAATTTCAATAAAAGGTAGCAATGCCGCTCCCAATATCCGCTATTACTACTATTACGACTGGGAGATTCTGGAACCTCCGTGCATTAGCCCTCGGGTGCCTGTTCTAGCCTCTGTGTATTCATGCAATGGTCTGATGGAGGCGGAAAATATTAATAACTTTAATGTGTTCCCCAACCCAGCCAACGACAAGCTTTTCATTGAATTTAACAGCACAGGACAGGAGGATTATTCTATTACCATACACGATATGATCGGGAAAGAGGTTTTTTCACAACAGAGTACTTCTGTCAATGGGATGAATTCGAATCCAATAGATTGCAGCTCTTTTAACAGCGGCATTTTTGTTGTTAGTTTTACAGCCAAAAATTTTAGTTACAAAGAAAAAATTATTGTTTACTAAGATGACATTTTCATTATGGCTGCTGCGAATAGCTTAAAAATTAGTGGTATGAGAAGTTCGATGCAGATATGTAAAGGTTTTTATCAGACAGCAAAAAAATCTTTGAATGTATTATGATGTAATAGTTGTTGGAGGTGGCGCTTCCGGATTAATGTGTGCCGGAATAGCTGCCGGGCGTGGCTTGTCGGTGCTGTTGCTGGAGAAAATGTCTTTACCTGCCCGGAAATTGCGTATCAGTGGAAAAGGACGTTGTAACCTTACTAATGTTGCGCCAAAGGAACGCTTCATGGAACATACAGGCCCAGACAGCCGTTTTTTGCATAATGCTTTTGGAGTGTTTTTTGCACAAGAACTTGTCGTTTTTTTTGAGGGCTTAGGCTTGAAAACCATTGTTGAACAAGGTGGGAGAGTTTTCCCGGAAAGCGGAAAAGCCATCGAAGTGGTAGATGCTCTGACTGGATGGGTGACAAAGTCAGGGGTAGTGTTGAAATGCTCTGCTCAAGTAAGCAAACTGATTATTGAAAATAATACCGTAACAGGCGTGGTAACAACCGCTCATGAGCATTATACCGCTGGTGCTGTGGTAGTGGCTACCGGTGGACTTTCTTATCCGGCCACGGGTTCTGCCGGCGACGGTTACCGTTTTGCGCGTATGGCCGGCCACACGGTACTTCCACTACGGCCCATGCTGGTGCCGCTATTATCAGACGATGCCTTTGTGTCGGAACTGAATGGACTGCATCTGAAAAATATCAGTATCACAGTGGCGGTTGATGGCATCAAAAAGTTTAGTATGTTGGGTGAAATGGAATTCAGGGATAATACTTTGGCAGGACCTGTGGTACTCTCTCTTAGCAGGAAGTATATTGATGAAATTATCGCGGGGAAAAAAGTGGTGTTTTATTTTGATTTCAAGCCTGGCCTAGATCAGGAAAAACTTAACGCACGGCTTTTGCGCGACCTGAATACTTTGGGAAAAGCCAGCTATACTGAGTTGATGCGGGGTTTACTTCCCGGACAGCTTTTGCCTGTATTTCAAAAAAAATTGTCTGTTGACGGAGGTAAGAAATGCAGCCAGATAACTGCCGTCGAACGAAAACAACTTGCAGCCCTCATAAAAGAATTCCCGGTACATATTGTTGCTCACCGTGATTATAACGAAGCTATAATCACAGGAGGAGGCGTTTCGACAAAAGAGGTGAATCCTAAAACCATGGAGTCCAAAATTGTGAAAAACCTGTTTTTTACCGGTGAAGTGCTGGATTTGGATGCAGACACGGGCGGCTATAATCTTCAAATTGCCTTTTCAACAGGATACCTGGCCGGAATTTCCATTCAAAAAAAAGAATGATGAACAGGCTTATAGTTGCATTGCTATTTTTTACATGTGCGGGAGCTTGCTGTCAGCAGGTTAATTTCGCCTATCTGCCAGTTAAAGTAAATGGGAAATATGGTTTTGTGGATACCACCGGGAAGTTTGTTGTAAAGCCGGATTATGATTTTTTAGGGTTCATGGTCGAAGGCAGGGTGCGGGTAAATGTGGGAGGGAAACCCGACGATAAGGGTTTTATGGAAGGGGGTATGTGGACATTCATTGATTCATTGGAAGAGCCCGTGTCTGCGCCTGTTTATGAGGCAGTCAACGATTTTTGTGAAGGCCGGGCCAGGGTTATGAGAAATAGACTGTATGGCTTCATTGATAAACATGGACAGGAAGTTGTTCCTTGTCAATATCCTAATGTAACAGATTTTCATAATGGCATGGCGCAATTTGAAAATGACGGGCTCTGGGGAAGTATCGACACTGATGGTAATGTTGTTATACCACCTCGTTTTGATATGGCCTATTATTTTAGTGAAGAAAGGGCAGTTGTTGGTCATGCCTTTAGTAAGGCTTATATTAACAAACTGGGAAACTTTGTTTCGGATTCAATTTATTTTGATGCTAAAAGTTTCGAAAACGGTCTGGCAGTTGTGGTATCGGGCGATTCGGTCCGCTGGGGCATGCTGGATGCTTTTGGCGTGCAGGTCATACCATGCCTCTATGGATATATCAATAGCTTCGGTGAAGGCCTTGCTTCGGTGAATTTTGATGGGGTGTTTATCCTGGAGAAAAATGAAGTGAGTAACGGACGATGGGGATTTATTGATAAAGCCAACCGCTTGGTTATTCCTGCTGATTATGACTATGCAGGAACCTTTTCCGAAACTTTGTGCCCGGTTAAAAAAAATTCTAAATGGGGTTATATTAATAAAGACAACAAGTTGATTGTTCCATTTAAATTTCAAATGGCATATCAGTTTTCTTCCGGCCTGGCACGCATTGTTAAAAACGGCAAATATGGTTATATTGACAAATCGGGAGCCGTAGTCGTGAGCCCTCAATTTGATGAATCAGAAGATTTCTATCATGGTTTTGCAATCGTGAAGTCAGGAGTGAACAGGAAAAATAGACATCAACCAGGTAATACGGGCAAATATGGCGTAATAAATAAAATCGGGCAGTATCTTCTTTATCCCGAATTTGATGCTATTAAGCGTTTCGGGAATAAAATGTTCAGAGTGGATAAAGGAAATGGCTGGGGGTATTATAATACGAAAGGCGAGTGTATTTTTCAAATCACGGAATAAGCAGATTTTTAATTAAAAAAAACACAACAAAATTTTTGATGTGTTTATAAAACAAAAAACCCCGCAACTGCGGGGTTTTATTATTATTTGTCTGTCTGACTTTTCTTTTTTTCTTTGATACGGGCTTTCTTACCGGTGAGATCTCTTAGGTAGAAAATGCGTGCACGGCGCACCATACCTTTTTTGTTAACCTCAATTTTATCAATAAAAGGGGAGACAATGGGAAAAATTCTTTCTACGCCCACGTTGCCAGACATTTTTCTTACCGTAAAGGTTTCTTTAAAACCTTCGCCGGAACGCTGAATTACAACGCCCTGAAACTGCTGAATACGTTCTTTGTTTCCTTCTTTGATTTTATAACTGACTGTAATAGTGTCTCCGGCTTTGAATGCAGGATATTCGGGTTTTTTGCTGAATTGTTCTTCAACAAAATTCATTATCTCCGTCTTGTTCATCACTGTGGTTTTTTAGAAATTGGAGTGCAAAGATACATTAATTTTTGATACTTTATCATTTCGACATAAATTTTTTTAAATTTATAACATGTTTATATAATCCCGTCTCTTTTTTGGGGCTATGCCTGCAAATCCTGAAAATTTCCAATTAAGTATTGGCGTAGTTAAATATTTGTTAATTCCCAGAAATCGGTTTTATGTAGAATGATTTTAAATTATCTTTGCATTCAAATGAAGAATGTTTTCTACAAGATCATATTGTTTTTTTCATTAGTTGCATTTCTGATAGCATCAAATGGCATTTTTTTTATAAATCATTATTGCCATAGTTCCGAAACTCGCAGCACGCATTTCATTACACGGCACAGTGGTAATTGTTGCGAAGATATAGATAATTGCTGTACGGAGGAAAAAAGCCATTATAATAAAGGTGCATGTTGTCCACGGGATCATCAAAAACCACTTCATGATGTTGGGATTGTGAATGAGAAGTGTTGTCAGAATCAGAATTATTATCTAAAGGTATTTAATTCTTTTCTCTTGCCTGATAACAGTTTACTGTGGTTTCAGTTGTGTTTATTTACAAATCAAATTTTTGAAAAATTTGTATTTACGCCTTATTCCTGTGAATTTATTTCATGCAACAGTCCGCCGCCGGAAATAAACATTCCTGTTTTTCTTAAAAACAATATTTTCAGATTATAGTTTTTATTACAGTTCGGTAACTAAGGCCAAAAGCCTTATAGGTATTGATTTATATTAATTGTAATAAAAAATTTATGATGAAAATATGTAATTATTTTTTACTGCTGATACTGCTGATTGGCAGTATTACTTTGTCTGCACAGAAAATGCTAATAAAAGGCACCGTGAGCGGTTTGAATGCCGTGTCGGAAAAGTTGAAAAAAGAAAGACTTCCTTTTGCCACCGTTTATTGGATGAACCACGGAGCTGCGACCACGGCTGACAAGAACGGAAGTTTTTCCATTGAATTTGATGGAAAAGAAGCCACAAAACTGGTGGCGAGTTTTGTGGGGTATAAAAGTGATACCCTGCTTATTAAACCCGGACAAAATAATATTGACTTTGTACTGATATCAAATGCTACACTTGAAGCTGTTGAAATAAAAGAAAAAGTTGATGATTATGTTTCTAAACTAAAACCGATAAAGACGGAAATCATTACAGAAGCAGGCCTTCAAAAACTTGCGTGCTGCAACCTGTCCGAGAGCTTTGAACGTACAGCCACAGTTGATGTCGGGTATTCTGATGCTGTATCGGGCGCCAGACGCATACAGATGCTGGGATTGTCGGGTATTTATAGCCAGTTGCTTACTGAAAATTTTCCCGCTGTCAGGGGCTTGGCCTCTTCTTATGGATTAACCTATATTCCCGGCGCGTGGATGCATTCTATTCAGGTTTCTAAAGGGACATCATCG
>DAOOWO010000161.1:0-6152 GCA_035371225.1 Bacteroidales bacterium
GGGCTTCAACCGGGAGCCATGAAGCAGTAGAACTTCGTGACGGTGACAAAAAGGTATATAATGGTAAAGGAGTATTAAAGGCCGTACAAAATGTAAATAAAGTGCTTGCCGAAGAATTGAAAGGCATGCTGGTAAGCGAACAGGCTATCATCGATAAAGTGATGATTGATATTGATGGTACTCCCAACAAAGCCAATATGGGTGCAAATGCCATTTTAGGAGTTTCTCTGGCTTGTGCCAAAGCAGCGGCACAATTGTCCGGTCAGCCTTTGTTTCGCTATATAGGAGGGGTTAATGCACGCACACTGCCTATCCCGATGATGAATATCCTTAATGGCGGTTCTCATGCCGATAATAGCGTCGACTTTCAGGAATTTATGATTATGCCGGTTGGCGCTGAAAACTTTACTGAAGCCATCAGGATGGGCGCAGAAATATACCACAAACTAAGGGATGTGCTGAAAAAAGCAGGTTATTCAACAAATGTGGGCGATGAAGGCGGTTTCGCCCCTATGCTGAAATCCAATGAAGAAGCCTTACAGGTGATTATTAAAGCCATTGAAAATGCCAATTATAAGCCGGGAGTGGATGTGTGTATTGCCCTTGATCCGGCCTCCTCAGAATATTTTGATGACAAAGAAAATGTTTACCACCTGAAAAAATCTACTGGCGAAAAACTTAACTCTGACGAAATGGTTGATTTCTGGAAAGATTGGTGTAACCGCTATCCTATTATTTCAATCGAAGATGGCATGGCCGAAGATGATTGGAAGGGATGGGCGCTGATTACCAAAACCTTAGGTAGTAAAATCCAATTGGTTGGCGATGATCTTTTTGTTACCAATACCGACCGCCTGCAAATGGGTATCGATAAAAAATGTGCAAACTCTATTTTAATAAAAGTTAACCAAATCGGCACACTTACCGAAACAATCAATGCTGTAAATTTAGCGTATCTCAACGGATATACTGCTATTATCAGCCATCGTTCGGGTGAGACTGAAGATACTACGATTGCCGACCTGGCCGTTGCACTCAATACAGGAATGATAAAAACCGGTTCAGCTTGCCGCACCGACAGGATTTGTAAATATAACCAGTTGTTGCGCATCGAAGAGATGCTTTTCGGTGCCGGAAAATATCTTGGAAAAGATTTCAAATACCTAAAAAAATAATACTGGATCACAAAAAAAAAACCCACACTCCGAAAAGTGTGGGTTTTTTTTATGTCCTGAAACGCTTATTTATCGATGATAAGCTTGTGGTTTAATATTGTGCTGCCGTTGTTCAACGAAAGTACATAGATGCCTTTCGCAAGTGTTGATACATTCAACGAATAATTATTCAAGCCTTTGGTTGCCTGGTAGCTGGAAGTATTTATCATGCGTCCGGAAATATCATAAACAACTATTTGTACATCGCTGTTATTTTTGGCATTATAGGTTACCTTAACATTGTCGTTGGCAGGATTTGGGTATATCATGATATCCTGCGGGGTGTCCGGTTCGTCTATTACTATTTCTTTATTAGTTCTCCACGATGTGCTGCTAATGTTTGCTGTGAGTGCATAGCAGTTGCTTGCTGAATAAGCACCGTTGTAGCCATAAACTTTTATAATATAGGTTCCGGCTTTGGCATTGTTATAAATGATACTTTCGTTGGTGGTGCCTGAGTTCTGAGATGTGGCAATCAAAGCGCCATTTGATTTGTATAGTTGGATGTCGTAATCGAAAGGTAAGTTTGTCAGGGTAACTTTAATTTTTTTCTGCGCCTGAGTGTTTGAGAATTCAAAATAATCAACATCTGCTGATGTCCCAATTGCCGCATTGATTTCAGTATTTACGTTAATAGTCTTTGCCGTGGCAAGTGTATTGTTCGATTCGTAATTATCGGCACAGCCGGCAGCCGGAAGAGTGGTGAATATGCTTAATCCGGAATACGTACCTGTTTCGGTACATACTGCCTGCACCATGAATTCATAATTTGTGCCGTCTGTGAGTCCTGTGAGGGCTTTTGAATTGGTGGTGGAGGTGGTGGTGACAAAAGTAGAGGTTCCGCTAGGTCTGTATTGAATATTATAGCTGGAGGCACCGGATACTGCTGTCCAGTTTAGTGTTGCAGTGGTGGTGGTAATATCTGTAGCCGACAAACCCGAAGGTGTGCCGCAGGCTTCTGTTTCCGGAGGTGTGCAACCATCGGAAACAGACAAGGAATATAATAACCCACCGGGGACAAAAAGAGCCTCAATACGGGATTTTTGGTCAGGTGTGAAATTAGCATATGAAATATCATCGCTATAGTCCATAAAATTCATATACATGATTCCTGGTGATGTAGAAGTACAAGCATCGGTTAACACACCTGTGTGCACTCCATAAGTATAATTGGCCTGATTTGGAATATCGGTGCAATAGTCGCTGCCGGTGCATGCTCCGTTGTCGTCGCCCCAAATATGATAAAGGTTGAAACAATGTCCTATTTCATGTGATGTGGTTCCACCCAAATTGTAAGGTGCTGTAGCCCCTGTGACACCAAAATATTCATAATGAATTACCACGCCGAATGTAGCGTTAACACCGCTTGTAGGGAACTGTGCATAGCCGCATAAGCCGCCGCCCAATGGGCAAACCCATATATTCATATACTTTGTAGGATCCCAGGCATCCAGGCCGCCGGTTGAATAATATTTCACACCGTTGTTGGAATAAGAAAATGAAGTAACGCTAGTTTGTCTTCTTTCGATACCGCTGGTGGCTGTTCCTGATGGCGTACGTTGGGCAAGGCAAAACTGGAGATCGGTGTTGACTTTTAAAGAAGAAGAAAATGCCTGCATTGAGTTGGTATTCAACCCGGCATAATCCCTGTTTAATACGTCAATTTGTTCCTGCACCCTGGCGTCACTGATGTTTTGTGCCGTGGTGTTGTAAACAACATGTACCACCACAGGAACTGATACTGTCCCTTTTGCACTGTTGATATAGTCCTGGTTTTTTTCAATCCACTGTTGCAGGGCTTGTTCGTAGTTTTCAATGCGTATTCCAAGGCTTGGATCATCCGCTTTTTGTAGCTCCAGGTATTCCATGGTTCCGCATTTGCGTTGTGCTTGAACTTTTACCGTAAAAATTCCGATAGATGCAATAATAATTGCAAGAATAAATAGTTTTCTCATATTTGTATGTTTTTAGTTTTACAAATTTACATTACCAAAAGGCAAAAGTCAAGTTTTTTTTGCTAAATTTTCAAAAAAAAACAGGGACAAACTATGAAAAAAAAACGACAAAAATGTCAATTATGCATAAATCAGCGAATTAAGTCAATCTGATTTATTTTGATTGATGTTTGAAAAAACTATTTCTGAAATATCGGCGATAACATTTACAAGTCTGTCAAAACCTTCGCCTTTTGTCATCACACAAAGGAGGTAGGGCTTGCCTGGAAGGTAGACGATGCCGCAATCATGTAATTGTTTCATTTGGGAATCCAGATAACCTCTTTCCCCAAATTTGTGTGATATGGTGATATCTTTGGGCAGGCGGGCAGGAAGGCCATCTTTGAAACGCACCCTGCTAAGCAAATAGAGGGCTTTTTCCGACATGTCCCTATCCAGGTAAGAAGCATTATATAGGATTCTGAAAAACGATGAATATTCTTTTACGGATAGAAAATCTTCTGAAAAATTTTTCCCTGACAAATCAATGCCCATTTCCCCAATTACTTTTTGAACTGAATCGAAACTCATTAATGACCCGAGCATTTCTTTGGCATCATTATCGGATTCTACGATCATTAATTCAAGAAGTTGGTCAATCGAATAGGAGTGTCCTTCTACCAGTGTGCTTTCATAACCGATATTCTGGTGAAAATTAGTGTCCAGTGGTCCGGTATAGGTAACCTTGGATTTTAAAAAACCGGTTTCTTTTTGGGCTTTTTTCAAAACAGTAATCAGAAGAGGTACTTTCAACAAACTCGCAGGCGTGTAATTGGCATGTTCATTTATTCCTATCCAGGGGCCGTTGTTCAAATCTCTGTAATATACCGAAACATGTGATATTTTACCATCGGCTTTAACCTCAGTTATATAATCTAAGAGTTCTTTTTTCAATTTGGCGAGGTTGTATGTTTCTGAAGGACTGTAATTATCACATTCGATGAGTGGATTAATAAATTTGTATCCACCGGCGCGGGTTTCTTTGATTCGTTCCTGCTTGTGTTTTGATTTTGCAGGATAGGTGGCAAAATAAGTGATTGCAAAACCGGCCAACAGGCCAATTATCAGGGTGATAAAACCGGATAAGGAAAAAAAACCTTTCTTGTTTTTTATATCTTGGGTTGCTTTGTTTTTCATGAGAAAACTTATAATCGATAGTTTTTTTATTATTTAATAAAACTCCCTTTAGCTGGTTATTTGATGTTCTGGTAAACAATTTCCGAAACATCGGCTATTACTTTGTCAAGATTATCAATGTTATCGCCTTTTGTCATAATACATAATAAATACGGAGTGTTTGAGTAATAAATTATACCGCAATCATGCAATTGAATTTGGGGAGAGCCGGTCAACATTCTTTCACCAGATTTGTGTGATACTATAATGTCTGCAGGCAGCCTGGCGGGAATACCTTGTTTGCTATCTGCCTTACTAAGGATTTCTAAAGCTTTTTCCGACATTTCCCTGTTGAGAAAAGATGCATTGTATAATATTCTAAAAAAAGAGGAGTAATCTTTTACAGAAATAAACTCCGAGCCGGGATTTTCAGTGTCCTGAACAATACCCATTTCATGAACAACTTTTGCAAAATAGTCAGAACCAACAAGTTTTTCCAGCACATCGCGGGCTTCATTGTTATTTTTAATTAGCATAAAATCAAGTAGTTGATCAATGCTGATTAGTGTTTTTGTTTTAGGATTCTTGGTATAGTTACTATCATGTTTGTCATCAAAGTGTGAAAAAGGTATTTTCTTTTTTAAAAATCCGGTGTCGCTTTCAGCTTTTTTCAAAACGGCTATAAGCAATGGCACCTTTGAAACGTTGGCCGGCGAATAGTTGTCGTGTTCGTTTATGCCCAACCAGGTGCCGTTGTTTAAATCCCTGTAATATATAGAAATATGGTCTATGCTTTTTTTGGTCAAGGCGTCATTTGCATAATTGCTTAACTCTTTTTTTAATGAGGCCATTTTGCTGTTGTCGGCAGTATGAAAGTTATCACAATCAAGCAGGGGATTTATAAATTTATATCCTCCGGCTCTTGTTTCCTTTAAGTTGAGAGGTTGAGGCCGTGATTTTAAAAAGTAGGTGGTCAAATATCCTGATGCAATACCGATTAGTATTCCAATAACCAAAAATAAAAAGCGAGTTTTTGAAAAAGGTTGAGTTTGATTTTTCTTTGTTGTCGGAACAGGTTTTTTCATGTGGGCATTAACGGTAATTAATTCTGGTATAAATCAGGTGTGATTGGACAAATCGGCATATTAAAAAAATGACAATAATCTTGTAACAAAGGTACGGAAAAATCAATAAAATGAGGAATAGGTGCTATAAATAATAATTTTTTATTGTCAAAAATCATATGGTATTCGCAGATATATATAGATAAATGTGAAATTATGTATAAAATAATTTAAGTCATTATTCTAATATTAAACCATTTTATTTACCTGAAGAATCGTTTATTGATTTGCACAGTTAAAGAAATTTAATAGTTTATGTATACGTGCTGATTTTACTCTGAACAAACATTCTCAATTGTTCTCAACATTACTGTTCATCAGCATTGTGATAAACTGACAATGGATAATTAATTAGTACCTTCTGGAATGACCTGTTCAATAACTTTCAAAAGGAGCCGGGTTACGTTCTGAACATTTTTTTGAAAAACCTCCAGCACGGCTTCCCAACTTACTGCTTCTTCATCGGTTTTCCAGCAATCGTAATCGGTGCTCAGGGCAATGGCTGCATAGGGTATGCCGGCTTCGTTGGCGAGCATGCATTCGGGGGCTGTGCTCATGTTAATAACATCGGCTCCCCACAAGCGGAACATGTTCGATTCGGCAAGTGTCGAAAATCGGGGGCCTTCAATAGTGATTACGGTTCCTTTGGCATGAACGCCCAGGTTCAAACATGCGGCCTCTTTAATGATTATTTTTCTGAGCTT
>DAOOWO010000162.1:0-6145 GCA_035371225.1 Bacteroidales bacterium
TATTGCACAGTTTATATAAATCCGAAAATTGCAAAAATCAGGAAGAATTTGTCAAAGTACTTCAAAAAATAGCGGCAGGTGCCCTATTCTTTATAGCTTTCAATAGGTTCGCAAACACACATCAGGTTTCGGTCACCAAAGGCATCATCGATGCGGGTAACAGTCGGCCAGTACTTATCATTGCCGGACCAGGGCATGGGGAAAGCTGCTTTCATGCGGCTATATGGCAAATTCCATTCATCAGCAGCAATCATCATGGCTGTATGAGGCGCTTTTTTGATAACATTAACCTCTTTGTCGGAATTACCGCTTTCAATTTCGGCTATTTCTTCCCTGATAGCTATCATAGCCTCTACCAAGCGGTTAAGCTCTGAGAACGGCTCACTCTCTGTAGGCTCCACCATTAGCGTTCCATGAACAGGGAAAGCCACTGTAGGTGCATGGAAGCCATAATCCATAAGGCGTTTGGCAATGTCGATGGCGGCTACACCAGTTTTATGGTCAATATCATTACAGTCGAGTATCATTTCGTGTGCCACACGACCTTTAGACCCGGTATAAAGTATAGGATAATGATTTTCGAGACATGATTTCAGATAATTTGCATTGAGTATAGCAAAGCGTGTAGCTTCGGTAAGTCCTGCCCCGCCCATCAGTTTTATATAGGCATATGATATGGTAAGTACCATGGCGCTGCCAAAAGGTGCTGAAGAAACGGCCGTGATACCATTTTGGGTGCTTAATGAACTGCAGAACACATGTTGCGGCAGAAATTCCGCCAGGTGCCGGGCCGCTCCTATCGGGCCTACACCGGGGCCACCTCCTCCGTGAGGGATGGCGAATGTTTTATGCAGGTTGAGATGGCACACATCAGCACCAATATGTGCAGGACTGGTAAATCCTACCTGGGCATTCATATTGGCACCGTCCATATATACTTGTCCGCCATGCTGATGAATAATTTCAACTATTTCCAGGATATTTTCTTCAAAAACACCATGGGTTGATGGGTACGTAACCATCAGAGCAGCAAGTGTTTCTTTGTATTGTCCGGCTTTTTCACAGAGGTCATTCGTGTCAATATTTCCGTGATCGTCGCATTTCACCACCACCACTTTAAAACCGGCCATTACAGCGCTGGCGGGGTTGGTGCCATGAGCTGAGGCCGGGATGAGTACCACATCTCTTTGTTGTTGTCCGCAACTGGCAAGGTATTGCCTTATTACCATCAGGCCTGTGTACTCGCCGGCTGCGCCTGAATTGGGCTGAAACGATACAGCCGAAAAACCGGTAATCTCGCAGAGGGCTTTTTCTAATTCTTTAATCAGGTACAAATATCCTTCAGCCTGATCGGCGGGAACAAACGGGTGGATATTGCCAAACTCGGGCCAACTGAGTGCAAACATCTCGGTACCGGCATTGAGTTTCATGGTACATGAACCCAGCGGAATCATGGCCCGGTTAAGCGACAAATCTTTTACTTCCAGTTTTTTGATATATCGCATCATCTCAGTTTCGGAATGATAGGAATTGAACACCGGATGTTGCAGGTATGCTGATGTTCGCATAAGATTCTCAGGAATAGAGGAAATTTTTTGACAAACCTCTTTATTGCAAATAAAAGGTGTAAACTCTTTGCCGGCAGCTTTGGCAAAAACAGATAACAACAGGTTGATATCATTCAGGTGGGTAGTTTCGTCTATTGAAATTCCAATACTTTTTTCGTCGATATACCTGAGATTGATTTTATTCTGAAGCATTCGGTTTCTTAAATCTGTAATCTTAACAGTATCCGGCAATTTTACTTTTAGGGTATCAAAGAAAAATTCATTTTCCTGAGTGTATCCGTACTTCTGTATTTCGGAATTCAGCACGCCAGTGAGGATATTGATATGGCGGGCAATTTCTTTGAGTCCTTCGGGGCCGTGATAAACGGCATACATTCCCGACATGATGGCCAGCAAGGCCTGCGCGGTACATATATTGGATGTGGCACGCTCACGTTTTATGTGTTGTTCGCGGGTTTGCAAAGCCATACGATAAGCGCGGCTGCCATTGGCATCAACAGAGATACCAATAATACGGCCCGGAATGGTACGTTTAAATTTTTCAGTAACTGCAAAAAATCCCGCGTGAGGCCCGCCAAATCCCATGGGTAACCCGAAGCGCTGAGAAGAACCCAGCACGGCATCGGCGCCCCATTCACCCGGAGGGGTAAGCATAGTAAGCGACAACAGGTCGGTGGCTACAGCAACAGAGACATTCATTGAGTGGGCATAATCAACAAAATCAGCATAGTTGGAGATTTTCCCGTAGGAGGTAGGATATTGTAGTAAGGCGCCGAAAAACGAGTTATTCAGGTTTTTTTCATCATAATGTCCTATCACCAACTCAATGCCCAGGGGTTTTGACCGTGTTTTCAATACTTCGTAAGTTTGGGGAAAAACACATTTCGAAACAAAAAATTTGTTGGCATTATTTTTTATCTGATCACGGCTGCGTGAATTAAAGAACATTATCATGGCTTCGGCCGCTGCCGTACCCTCATCCAATAGAGAAGCATTGGCTATGGGCATAGCCGTTAAATCAGAAATCACTGTCTGATAATTTAAAAGGGCTTCTAATCTTCCCTGCGAAATTTCGGCCTGATAAGGAGTATAAGACGTATACCAGCCCGGATTTTCAAGAATATTCCTGGTTATCACTCCTGGTGTAATCGTGCCATAGTAGCCAAGGCCGATGAAGTTTTTATATATTTTGTTACGGCCGGCAATATCTTTGAGATGATTCAGAAATTCATATTCATTCATCCCTTCAGGAAGATTTAAAGGATTTTTTAGCCGGATACTCTGTGGAATAGTCTGATCGATGAGTTCATCCACAGAACCAAGTCCGATTTTTTCCAACATTTGTTCAATTTCCTTGCCATGTGGCCCGTTGTGACGTTTTACAAAATTATTAGTTATCATATCTCATTGTGTTTACGTTGTTTATATTTTTTAAGTACAATTTTTAATAATTCGACAAAGATAAGAAACAGGGATTAAATACAACACAAACAGAATCTTTTATTTTTTAGTGTACATTTTGTCCGAAAAATGCTGTTAGAGTATGGCTAAACAGCATAATAACAGTTAATTTTTTTAATTATTTTCTTGCATTATAATTAAATTATCTTTATTTTTGCTTAATTAAATTCATTTTAACATTAAAATAAATATTGTTTGTTTTTCATTTTCAATGAAACCGCATAAAACTTATGAAAACACCGTTACAAAAAATCAATATTCTTTCTATTTACAAGAACAGTCTGGGCGACATGATTCCTTTACCCTCACGCATGGCGCAATGCACTCCGGATACATACCGAGCCATCATGAACATCAGTAAATATCTTTCGGAAAAAGGAGGAAAATTAATATTAAGCGACCTTTTTCGGAGTTATGACATGCAAGCCCAGGCAAATTATGATTATATTTCAGGAAAAAAATCAGCTTACAGCCCGCCTCCGGGTGGAAGTTTTCATGAAGCAGGCCGGGCGTTTGACCTCGATCTTAGCAAGATAAAAATCTCTCTGGCAAATTTCTGGGAATTAGCAGCCCAATACGGCGTTTCCCCGATTATATCAAAGCCGGTTATTCAATCAGAGGCCTGGCATTTTGATTGCAGAGGCAGCCATCAGCTTGTATATACATATTATGCCGAAGGAAAAGGCCAGGGCATGAGTCCTTATACCGCCGCCGCCACAAGCGCCATTTTATCGATTGGGGTTCAGGTTGACAGATTTGAAAATCGCCAAAAGCAAGCCATCATCCAATCATGCCTGATACGGCTGGGAAAAGAAATAGGCGACATCGACGGGTATATAGGATGCCGAACACAAAAAGCATTAACAGATTATGAAATTGAATACGACTTCAATAATATTGACGAGGTTATTGTAAAAGTTGAAAATCTTATTCAGCAAAAATTCCCCGAAGAATTCATCGTACCGCCTGCAACAGACGATAACGGAATAAAATAGAACCCTCAGGAATACACAAAGTTTTCCCACATATTTTATTATTATCCTAATTCGCAGTAATGGCGAAGGCGCTTAATGCATCATGCAAAAAAGATGAAGGTATTGATGACATCACCTGGTACCTGAATGGAGCTATGAATCCGGACGGCTCTTTTACCGTGATTGCCAAAACTGTTTTAGAGTTGAGGAAGATAATTTTCGGAGCAGCCGTTACAACCAGCCAGATGCCAGATAAGCAGGGCTATTGAAGTTAAATTTTCTATCAACGGCAATTTTTAAGTGATACCTACACGGTAATCAACTTCGCATTTCCGAACTATATATGTCACCAAATCACCGGCGCCCCAAAATTTTAAAAAGGGTATTTTAAAAACGGCAGCGTACCCCATTAAAAATTGTTTAGCACAGGATAGAAATTACTATTAAATTTGCAACTTTATTTCAAATTGAAAACATGCCTGAAATAACTGCCTTTAACAGCACACTTTATAAAAACAACTACAAGAAACTTTTTATCAACCTGTTGCGATTCAACAGCACGAGTCTCACCAATATTGTGTTTCTGATCAAAGTAGTTTGGTTTCAGTTGAGGGCATTAAAAACCCGCAAAAAGGCTAAAAGCCAGGGTATTGAAGTGCCTCCTCTGATTTTTTTCAGTATTACTAAAAACTGCAACCTGAACTGTAAAGGCTGTTATCAGAAAGCCCAAAAGCGTGCAGGAGAAAAAGATATGAGCACGGAAAAAATCATCTCGATACTTAAAGAAGGAGAGGCTTTGGGCTCATCGGTTATCGGCGTGCTGGGCGGAGAACCTTTTACCCGCAAAGATTTTTTTACCATCACCGGCAGTTTTAAAAAAATGATTTTTGCAACTTTTACTAACGGCATGCTTATAGATGAAGCCATGATTGCAAAGCTCAGAAAAAACAAAAACATCATCCCTATCATAAGCAACGAAGGCCCGGAATGTGAAACAGACAACAGAAGAGGCGCCGGAGTATACAGCCATTTCAGGAGTGTTGCAAAAAAATTTAAAGCCAACCACATCATCTTTGGAGTATCCTTTACGGTAACAAGTAAGAACTTTGATATACTCACTGATGAAACATTTATAAAAGACCTGATAAGCGACGGCAGCAGTTTGTTTTTTTATGTGAACTACAAACCCGTCGACGGCATCTCAAACGAGTTATCGCTAAATAAAGCGCAATTACAGGTTCTGGAAGACTACACTTATACCTTTCGTGAAAAATACAAAACCCTGTATTTTTCCCCGTTGGCTGAAAAACAGTTTGGCGGATGCATTGGCGCCGGAAAAGGGTTGATACATATTAATTTTGATGGCGGTGTGGAACCCTGCCCTTTCGCACCTTATTCGGACTTAAACCTGAATAGGGTTTCGCTTAAAGAAGCTCTGGATTCGGAGCTACTACGGACCATCCGCAACAGACACACCTGGTTGGAAGAGCATAATAACTGCGGCTGTTCGCTTTGGGAAAATCGTGAATGGTTAATGTCGCTGACCAAAAAAAAGGAAGAAGAGACCAAAGAAATCCCGGAAGAAATTGCCAAAGCTGTATAACATTCATGTATGGATAAAGATCAAGTTCCGCAGGATAAAAACCATTACCTGGACAAAAACTTCAAAACTGTAGTATATGCGCTGGACAATAACGGCAGTTATACCAAGGTGCCGACCATAGGCTGGGAACCGGAACATTTTGCACAAAAACAAGCCTGGGACTCAGTAGAAGAAGATGTTGAAAGGATAAAAAACAGTGTTATTGAAGGCAAGCTCAGCCCTATTGCATATTTTACCGAAAAATACTGCTTTTCATTGCGAAGACTGTCCCACCTGACCGGGTTTTCAAAACATCAGATAAAAAAGCATTTCAAGCCCGAAGTTTTTTCAACACTGGATTCGGCCACCCTCGAGACCTATTCAAGGGCTTTTAAAGTGCCGGTTGACCAAGTTTTAAAACCATTCTAAGTTCACCCTTCACCAATGAACCAACGCAGACGAAATAAAATTGATGAGATAGTGAACTATCTTGATAAAAAAGCCTTACAAAAAACATCTTTGGCGAAAGTAATTGCTGAAAATATCACATTTTTTAAAAC